>JBCCFA010000027.1:0-17651 GCA_039029975.1 Pseudomonadota bacterium | reverse complement strand
GTTTTTTCGTGGCCCGAGATAGAAAACTCGTCTATTTTTCCGCGCCGCCGTTGCCAGCGTCACGCGCGGTTCAAGAATGCGCTCAACGAACCTGCCATAGCGGTTTTTACAATCGGCACCAACCAGCAGGACTACGTCGGCGCGATTTCTAATTTCTGCTAGCGTCGTTGTGGTCCAACCAAGGGTCTGAAAAACGCCTGCATTGGCGAGAGCGGCGGCCGAATGCATGTGGTCGATAGTGGCTCCGCAATTCGCTGCGAGTTGGTAGAGTTTGCGCAAAGCGTCAACATCGGTACCAAGGCCACCGAAGAACGGTTTTCTCGCGTTCCCGAGTAGCGTCGCCGCCGAATCGATCGCTTCTTCGATCTTTACAGGGAATTTTTTACTCGGGCTATCCTTACCGCGCTCGGTAAGCGTTGGCTGAACGTAATCGCGAGTTATCCGCCCGTATTCGCTTGCTGCGCTCTTGCAGCTTAACCGCAGTGGCTTGAGCGTCTCGCCATCGTCGCGTATCGTGACGTCGTCACAGAGCATTGGACAAAACGGACATACGGTGTCGTACTTTGTTTTGTCTTTGCGAGTTGGTGCTTTAGTTGCTGTTGCCACGGTGTCGTTCAGAATTAGCGCGCGCTGTGCAGGTCGAATAAGTCTCTTAAGACCCTTTTGGGCTGCCAAGAGACGGAAAAATTCAAGGTCGACTGTGCGCTGTCGGCAACCGCCAGGTCGAGCGTTTAAAGTACCACAGACCGACATTCGACTCTACCGGTAAATGCTAAAATCCGCCGCGAGACCCGCGGGAGGTGGGGTGTCGTTATTTGGGCGAAGTTTGGCTGCCGCTGAGCTGGATGAGGTCATCATATGTGTCAATCGGAGGGTGTTTTGAGATGCAAGCCGTCGCAGTGACTGCGCCTGCTCGATTACACTTGGGTTTTTGCGATCTGAACGGCGAGTTAGGGCGATCGTTTGGTAGCCTAGGACTTGCGATCAGCGGCATAGCCACTCGCGTTAATCTTGACCCTGGACAGCGTCGCATCAGCCACCAAGCGCATCGCGAATCAGAGAGAGTGGCAAAAGTCGTTAGCCAGATTTGCCAACATCTTGAGATAGCCGAGCCCCCGCATATAGAAATTGAATACGCGATACCCGCACACGCCGGACTTGGTTCAGGAACGCAACTTGCGCTGGCGCTAGGGACTTGTATTGCCGCTGCGCACGGAAAAACGCTGTTGACTGCTGACATTGCCCGAATAACCGGACGCGGTAAACGGTCTGGTATTGGCCTCAGTGTGTTCGATCAAGGGGGCTTTGTGGTTGATTTAGGGCGTGGCGCCCGGACGAGCTTACCGCCGCAGTTGTGTCAGATTCCGTTTCCGGAAAGTTGGCCCGTCGTCGTGTTGAGTGAAGCTCACAATACAGGTATTTCGGGGGCTCAAGAGCTTGAGGCGTTCGAAGAATTGTCGCCGATGTGCCGAGGTGTCGCGGCCGAGATTTCTCACCATCTGCTGATGGGCGTGATCCCGGGTCTAAAAGAGCAGGACTTCGAGGCGTTCGCGCGATCGTTGAATTTTATCCAACGCAGCGTCGGAGAGTATTTTGCACCCGTTCAGGGCGGCAACCGATTTACCAGCGACGCCGTCGGCACTGTCGCTGCTAATATTCAGCAACGTTGGCCAGCGGTCTGTATTGGTCAAAGTTCGTGGGGACCGACAGGTTTCGTCATGTGTCCCGACGCCAAGAACGCGAAAGACATCGAAAATGCATTTATCGCTGGTGAATTAAACGCCGTACCCACGGTGAAATTGTCTGTTCATCACGGTTGGAATCGGGGCGCGATAATTGATACGGGTTATGCTGCGAACTAACTATATGTTGTCAGTGACAGGTGGCCTGGAGTGCCACAACCTAAATTAGATTTTTTTCTTGCGGAATTAGCGTCTATGAACGATCCATATTTACTGCACATCTTTAGCGAAACAAAAAACGTTAGCCCGTTTGATATCAATATGGCTTATGAGGCGAATTACAACGCCGTTATACCGTACTGCAATGTTGAATTAGACGAGGTGCACGCGTTAACCCAAGACACAATATTTTCGCGGCGCCCTGAAGGGGTAAAACGCACTGGTATCTTCATTGGCGGGCGTGATTTCCACCTGGCAGTTGATATGCTTGAGGCAGCGAAAAAGGCGATGGTGCCGCCGTTCGAAGTCTCCGTCTTAGCCGACCCCTCCGGTGCTATCACAACAGCGGCAGCCATGGTTGCTATAGCGGAACATCGCTTAAACGCTCATTCGAATACACAACTAAATGGCGCCAATGTAGCAATATTTGGTGGTACCGGCCCAGTGGGCACTTGCGTTGCGGTGCTTGCCGCCAGTGCGGGGGCTGACGTGTCCATTGTCAGTCATCAAGGCGCCGGTGCGGCGCAGCTGGTCGCTGACCGCGCCCGCAAGAAATACGGTTACCCGCTACGTGGCGCAGACGGCAGTGACTCTGATGGTATCGGCAATATTCTTGGCAGCGTAGAAGTCATCTTTAATACCGCCAAAGCGGGTGTCAGGGTTGTCGACACGGAACACCTTGCCGCTGGCACGAACCTTAAGGTTGCGATTGACGCCAATGCTGTGCCGCCAAGCGGCATCGCCGACATTGACGCAAATGATAAAGATAAGCGCCTCGATGCCACGCCACTCGATGCAATAGGGGTGGGTGCTTTGGCTGTCGGCGATATCAAATATCGAGTCCACACTGGTTTGTTAGAAAAAATGTATCGCGCAGCAGAGCCCGTCTACTTGGCGCATCTGGAAGCGTTCGAATTTGCCCGCTCAATCGTTAATCGGTGATCAAGTCGCGCTACCCGTGTAGGCGCTCGAACTGTCATCACGAGTATGGGACATAACCGACACGTCATTGTCGCCGGGCGTGTGGCAAGGATGATGGCAGCCGCTGCGCGGGCAGCGGGCTACATGCCGTTGGTCATCGATTCGTTTGGCGACGTTGATACGCTTAAGATTGCCGCTGATCATAAAACGTTGCGATACGTCGGCGAGCAAATAGATTTCCTTCATTTCGAGCAGCAGCTCGCGCATTTTGCTAGCCACCACGCCGAAGCACTACCTTTGTGCTGGACCAGCGGCTGGGAAGCGTCGGCCCACGTGTTATGCGCGCTCGCGACTAGATGGCCAATATTGGGGTCGCATCCCCGCGCATTATTTCGTTTAGCCGATCCGAAATTTGCGCGCGACATGCCGCAGCAAGAATTTTTGCCCAACGGAGATGCCGTCCAAACGGCCGCTAGCTTGATTAAAACTCGCGCCGCTTCGGGTGGTCACCACGTCCGCTATAGAAAAGATGAGATTTTCTTGAGTGCAGCTGAGTTTTTTCAACCCTATGTCCATGGGGTGAGCCTCTCAAACGTTTGTTTCGCGAATGAAACCGCCGTTCATGTACTTGGCTGGAATCAGCATGTCGCCTTGCAGGAATCGCCGGCAGCGCCCTTTCGGCAGAGCGGCGCGGTGGCGATTGAAGCGCCCGAAGTTAGTCCGAAATTAAGACCGTTTTTGCAAGTCTTAGCAAAAAACCTTGGCTTGGCTGGCGTTTTTGGCTGTGATTTTATTCAGCTTGAGGACGGAGGGCTTAAGTTGGTGGATGTTAATCCAAGACCCACGGCTAGCGCACCACTCCATGTGCCTTTGGAGAAATTATTCACCTTACACGCGAATCCTCGCGTCTTCGGTGCGCCAGAAATCGACCGCGGAGATGTGTTGTTCACTGGCACGGCGGTGATTTACGCAGAGGTTCCCATAGTAATTCCAAAGACGCTACACTGGCCGTCTTGGGTAAGCGATATCCCACGCTGTGACGAGGCCATTCAAGCCGGTCAACCAATCTGCACGATCTGGGCGGACCAGTGGCCTGCCGCCGCGGCGAAAGAACAATTGCGAGAGCGTCAGTACAAACTTCTGGCGTTAGTGTCTAAGTAAACGAGAATACGCGTCGGCGTTGTTACGGCGCGCGACTGTGGGAGAGTATTATGTCCACCAATTCTGGGTTGGCGAAAGCAAATGTGTCGGAGAAAGTCCAACCACTGGTCAACGAGTTAATTACAGGCGCCGATAAATATCGAGTCGCCGTTAGTAAAACGTCACAGGGCGTTACGATGGTAGACGCTGGGATTGATGCCCCCGGTGGCTTAGCTGCCGGACGCCTAATCGGTGAAATCTGTATGGGCGGGTTAGGTGCGGTTCAGATCGCGGCTGCAGACAGACAGAAACGTTGGTGGTGGCACGTTGATGTCCACAGCGGCGATCCCGTGACTGCTTGCTTGGCCTCTCAGTATGCGGGTTGGAGTCTCAATCACGGCGAAGGAAAAGACGCTTTTTACGCCTTGGGTTCGGGGCCGGCTCGGGCAATGGGTTCGAAAGAACCGTTGTATGAGGAACTTGCGTACCGCAATCCAGCCGGTGAAACGGCCATCGTGCTGGAAGTCGATAAGCAACCGCCAACAGAGGTCGTCGAAAAGGTTGTTGATCGTTGCGGCATTAAACCTGAGCAGTTGACTATGATTCTAACGCCCACCACTTCTATCGCGGGCGGCGTGCAAGTGGTGGCGCGTGTGCTCGAGGTGGCGTTGCATAAAGTACATGAGCTTAAGTTTCCGCTAGCGCAAATTGCTGATGGCGCCGGCAGCGCGCCGGTGCCGCCGCCAAGTGGCGATTTTATGACTGCCATGGGTCGCACAAACGACGCGATCTTATTTGGCGGGCGCGTGCACTTATTCGTAGATTGCGATGACGAGGACGCCAAAAATTTAGCCGCCGAGCTGCCAAGCGCATCGTCTAAAGACTTTGGTAGACCTTTTGGCACCGTGTTTAAAGAATATGGATATGATTTTTATAAAGTCGATCCAATGTTGTTTTCGCCCGCAGAATGCGCCGTTTCGGTCTTGAAATCGGGCAACACGTTTTATGGCGGCGCGTTGCGAGAAGATTTGTTAGAGGAATCGTTTAACTAACGATCAACTAGTGATCAATCGATGACCGAGCTATTGCACAAGCGCGTGGTGATTTTTTCGGACGAACCGGGCTGGCATGGCAGACAACTGAAAAAACATTTCGCAGAGTTTGGCTTTGATAGCGGTTTTGTGTCGTTAAGCGACTGCTCAATATGTCTGGACAACGCGTCAGGCAAAATAGAGGAAACGCTGATAATCCCCGGTTTTAAGCTGAATCAACTTCGCGGCGCGTTTGTACGCGGGGTACCTGGCGGCACTTTGGAACAAGTCATTCAGCGCCTCAACATCCTGCATGCACTAAGTGAGCTAGGTACCCCTGTGTTCAATGATGGGCGGGCGATTGAGCGAACGGTCGATAAAGCGATGACCAGCTTTTTGCTGAAGCGCCATGGCTTACCCACGATGGACACTTGGATCACTGAATCTAAAGCAACGGCGGCAGAAATTGCCGGGGAATGTATTCGAAAAAATGGCGCCGTTGTGGCGAAACCTTTGTTTGGTTCTCAAGGCAAGGGCGTTGTGCAAATCAATACCATGGAAGAATTCGAGCGCTTTCAACCGGTCAACGATGTCTATTATTTGCAGTCTTACGTGCGTCCCGTGGGTCAAACTTTTCGCGATTGGCGGGTATTTGTGATTAACGGTAAGACGGTCGGTGCGATGCAGCGCTCTTCTCGGCACTGGGTTACCAACCGAGCGCAAGGGGCGGAATGTGAACCGATTCAGGCGGAGCCTGGGATGACACGGTTAGCGGAAGCGGCTGCAGCGGCACTAAACGTCGATTACGCGGGGGTAGATTTGATGCGCGATGTCGATGGCCAATGGTGGGTCAATGAAGTGAACGGCATCCCTGCCTGGCAAGGCTTGCAGCGCGCATGTAAAACGAATGTGACGCAGCTGCTAGTAGAAGCGTTTTTGCAAAAATCCGATCGGTCACAGACAACCGTTGCCATTGCTTAACCAGCTGGGTCGCGCTCACCGCTTGATGACGAAAAAATCAGTTGCCAAATTGCGTGGTCGCGCGCTAAAACAATCTGTCGCCACTGATTATCTAACGGCCTGCAGGTTTGATGTGATTGCGGCGAAACCTGGCAATGTCAGTGTCAATCGGCCGGGCCACGACATGGTCGCCAACCAATTCTTGAGCGCAGCCAGAGCTTCCGCGAAGGCCCTGGCAAAACCGCAAGAGCTTGGGGAAGCCATCTTTTCCGCAACCGAAGCATCGGTCGGGGTAGCGGGCTGCAATACAAACCTTGGGATCGTGCTGCTCGCTGCGCCTCTCATGCAAGCGAGATTTGGGATCGCGAAGTCACTGGCGGGGCATCGCCTTCGCGAGGCTACAGCTATCGTGATCGAAAACTCGGGCATCCAGGCTGCAACCGCGGTCTACGCCGCTATTCAACTCGCAGAGCCTGGCGGACTCGGACGCAGCGAGCAGCACGATGTTGCTGAGCCCCCCAGTATTAGCCTCTTTGAAGCGATGCAATTTGCGGCCGGACGTGACCGCATTGCCTACCAATACGTGACTAAATTCGTCGATGTTTTTACCCTGGGAGTACCAATTTTTAGGCACTATTTAGTCAGTTGGGAATCGTTTCAGTGGGCATCCGTTGCCGTATATTTGAGCTTTCTAGCGACCTTCAAAGACACGCATATCGAGCGCAAGTTTGGTCACGAACTAGCAAATGACGTGATGGCACAAGCGGCGGTGCTGGAAAGGAATTTCAAAGCATGCGAAAATCCTGCCGAATTTGCGCCGAGCCTACAAAGTTTCGACGCAAAATTAAAACGTGGGGGCATTAATCCGGGGACGAGCGCGGATTTGACTGTCGCTAGTTTGCTAGCGCATATGCTGCAAACATCCATTTAATCCGTGACAACAGCGAAAAGCGCCACGGGCGAAACTAGCACCGAGTCGGTTAATCGATTTGGTTTTTTTAGAGCGCTCAATGGTTGATTGTTGATTTGTCGCATACATAAATTTTTTCGCACTTAAACAGGTGGTGAGACTATGTCCATCTTTAAGGCACTTTTCGGAAGTAAACCCGTGCAAACGGCAACACCAGGAGGAGATAAAACCATGGCAGTTGTTGATAGAGTACTCGTTGGAGAATCATTAGTTGGAGATGGCAACGAAGTTGCTCACATCGACTTGATTCTTGGCCCACGAGGTAGCAACGCAGAAGCAGCATTCTGTAATTGTTTAACGAACAACAAAGACGGCTTCAGCAGCTTACTTGCAGTTGTAGCACCTAACTTGGCCGCTAAGCCAAGCACCGTCATGTTCAACAAAGTCACCATTAAAGGCTCTAAGCAAGCCGTTCAAATGTTTGGACCTGCCCAGCGCGGTGTCGCAATGGCTGTTGCAGATTGTGTCGAAGACGGCACCATTCCTGCGGACGAAGCTGATGACATCTTCATCTGTGTAGGTGTGTTCATTCACTGGTTGGCAGATGACGACGCGAAAATTCAAGAATACAACTATGAAGCGACTAAAGAGTCCATTAAGCGCGCGGTCGCCCGTGAGCCGAAAGCTTCGGACGTTGTTGCTCAGAAAGGTAGCGCCGCACATCCGTTCGCCGCTAACTAAAATCGCTGCAGTTAATGCAACGACAATGCCCCGCTCTCCGCGGGGCATTTTTTTGGCTAAGTCGATTGGCCGGTTAGAGTAATTTGATGTCTAGGGCGCCCGAGTGAAGGGCACTCGAGACAAGCGCGCCCGCGACGCCACGTTCTGCTAAGACCTGTATATCATGGTTATTTCGAACACCGCCGGCAGCGTAGAAATTCGCTTCACTTCCTTGCGCTTGATATTTTGCGATCAGCTCCAGCGACGGGCCGCGATTTTGCCCGACCTGTTCTAAGGCCATGACTATGATGTCCCGGGGCCAATAATCACTAGATTCAAATAGTTCGTGGGGGCCCAGATATCCCGCGTTGTGATCAAGCGACAGAATCGTCTCTGCGCTGGAGACCGATCGCTGCAGCTGTCGGTAGTGCGTGAGATTTTTTAGTGATTCGCTGGCAATAATGGGGGAGGCGTTCGAATAAGCCGCGTAGCGAAGCATATCAGCGGCGGCTTGAAATCCGCCATCGATCCAAAATTGGACAGTAGAAAACTGTTCTAACAAGCTAGTCACTACGTCGCGTGAGTCGCCACTATTTTGTAGCGCGTTCAAATCGGCAACATAAACTGTATCGAACGGATGCAAGCTCAGAAATGCCTCTAGCACGTCAGCCGGATGACTTGACGACACGAGAGGTGAGTGAATGGCTTGATAGTTTTGTCGGTCTCCGCCTGTGCCGCGCACTACTTCGCCATTAAGCAGATCGAGTACGGGAATAATTTTCATGGGGCGTATTTTATCTTGGCGAGTTGTTGATATGTTAACTTACACGAAGGTATCGCGCAGAGGCGCTTCATGACTAGCGTGGCAGTAAAATATTGTGGTTGGGATATCGGTGGCGCCCATCTCAAATTCGCCGCCGTTAGCGGCACGGGCCAACTAATCGCGGTTGATCAGCTCGCTTGTCCCTTATGGCAAGGTCTGTCTTACTTAGAATCAGCAATAGCGCGCTTAGCAATAAAATTTGATTTCACCGCCGCGCTGCACGCGGCCACGATGACCGGTGAGCTGTGTGATAGTTTCGGCGATCGGCACACAGGTGTGCAGCAAATAATCGCAACATTTAGCTCGGCACTAAGCGCGCAAGCTTGCCGATTTTATAGTCTAGATGGTGGATTACTGCCTGCCGCCCAAGCAAAAGATAATTCAACCGCTGTTGCCTCGGCGAATTGGTCCGCGACAGCATCTTTTATTGCCAAGCACGTGGAAAATGCGCTGGTCGTTGATGTTGGTTCCACGACGACCGATTTGATGCCAATAAAAAACCACATATTGCTAGCCCGTGGCGCGGATGACTTCACGCGCTTACAGCAAGCAGAATTGATATACACTGGTATTGTTAGAACGCCGATTGCGGCGCTCGTGCGCGCGTTACCATTTGCCGGGATAGACATCCCGGTCGTGACGGAAACGTTCGCTACCGTTGCCGACGCCTATCGTGTGTTAGGTAAACTGCCGGATGACGCGGATTTGCATGCCACTTGTGATGACGCAGAAAAGTCTCCCGAAGCTAGCGCGCGACGCTTGTTTCGAATGATCGGTCGTGATTACGGCGGCGAATTTACGGCAGCTGTAGCAATGGCCGAAGCTATCGAAGCGCAACAGCTTAAGCAAATATCTGCGGGCGTCGACGCCAACATAGCGGATCATGATCTCACTCGCGAGGATACTATGCTGGTGGGCCTCGGGGCGGGCGTAGGTTTATTACATATTGTAGCGAAGAACTCGGGCTTACAATTTTGCGAGTTTGAAAGTTTGTTGCGCTTGCCAAATTCGGGTGCAGCCGTCAGTCCAAATGTTTGTGGCCCGGCGGTCGCAATGGCATATGAGTCAGCAAATGCTGATGGGCTAATTATTTAGTAGTGGTTTATTGGTTTGCGAAAACTCGAAATCGAATACTATCCAAACACCGCCGAACGGTTAACGAAATTAGTTTCACTTGACGGGTTTGTCGTTCTAGACAGTTGTTTCCCCCGCAGCAGAGACGGCCGCTTTGATATTATCAGCGCTTGTCCGCACACTCTAATTTCCGTTACCGGCGATACGACAACAATAAAGAATACTGATGGTGTGCAACGTTCGAATGCGGACCCGTTTACGCTGCTGCAGGAACACTTAGCGAACGTTCAGGATTCGGATGATGACGTGCCTTTTTACGGCGGGGCAATTGGCCTGTTTTCTTACGATCTCGGTCGACGCATAGAAAAACTGCCCGCACTGGCTCAAGCCGATCTCACGTTCCCGGAAATGTATGTAGGGATATATGATTGGGCGGCTGTCATCGATCACCAACGTGAACAAGCATGGATAGTGTCACCAGCCAATAGTGACGCGCATCTTGAGAAATGGGCAAGCATGTTGGCCTACGAGCAACCGGTCACACCGGCGGCGTTCGCGACCAATTTTCAAGTGGTGCAGCGCGCTAGACCTGACATCAGCTTCGACGACTATGCAGCGCAATTTCAAAAAATAAAAAATTACATCAGGGATGGCGATTGCTATCAGGTAAATTATGCGCAACGTTTCACTGCTGGTGTGGAAGGGCACCCGTGGGATGCCTATCGTCGATTGCGCAACTTGAATGCCGCACCGTTCTCTGCTTATTTATCGCTGCCAAATGCGACGGTCTTAAGCTCGTCACCGGAGCGATTTTTGAAGCTCGATAACAACATTGTTGAAACGAAACCAATTAAGGGCACGATGCCGCGAAATACCGATCCCGCAAAAGATGCAGAACTTGCGCGCACGCTCGCCAGTAGCGAAAAAGATCGCGCGGAGAACGTGATGATTGTTGATCTTATGCGCAACGATATCGGTAAAACGTGTGCCATTGGTTCGGTTGAAGTGAGTAAGCTATTTGATATTGAAAGTTTCGCCAAAGTGCATCATTTAGTTTCAACGGTTAAAGGGGAGTTGAGTGCCGATAAAACGGCGACCGATTTGCTGCGCGGCTGTTTTCCGGGCGGTTCGATTACCGGGGCGCCAAAGCTACGCGCCATGGAAATTATCGAAGAGTTGGAACCCACACGACGAACTATCTATTGCGGCTCTATCGGTTATCTCGGTGTCGATGGCAAAATGGATACGAATATAGCGATTCGAACTTTGCTGCATCAGGGATCTAACATGTATTGCTGGGCAGGTGGCGGTATCGTGTCGGATTCCTCCTTGGAAAGTGAATATCAGGAGTCGCTGGATAAAGCCGCCGCTATGCTAGACGTTTTCACGCATGCCGAAGCCCAATTTCTGCGTCGTTAAATTCGGCGGAAGTTTGCTCTCCGGGCCAAATTTTAGTGCTTGGATAAATGACGTAAAACAACGCTGCGGATCGCAGAAAGTGGTAGTCGTACCAGGCGGTGGTCGTGCCGCTAATCGCGTTCGCGAGCTTTCACAAGCTGGCGTAATCAGTAGCGACGTGGCCCACGAACTCGCGCTAGACGCGATGCGACAAAATGGCCGGTATATTTTTGCAAGCTTAAGCGCGCCAGTAAAATTACTGAGTTTGGACGAGATGCGAAGAAGGAATGTCGATCTGGGTTTATGGGTGCCAACCAGTCGGGAATTCAACCAGAGCGGCATGCCAAGAGACTGGACCGTCACCTCAGACAGTATTGCTCTGTGGCTCGCGCATCAACTATCGGCAACCCATTTATATTTGCTGAAGTCTGCCAAACCGCGATCAAATGATGCGTTAAATTGGTCTAATCAAGGCTACGTCGATACCTATTTTGCCGAACTACTAGCGCATACTGATTGTCCAGTTAGTGCGGTTTTCGAACCGTTAGCCCGATAGAAGGGTGCTAGGGAAGGGTAGCGCCTATTCGTTTTGTTAACGGATGCTTTGAATCGATCTAAGGAGATTAAAAAAAGCCGGTACCCGGGCGGGTACCGGCTAATGCAGCACGTCTTAGCTCCATGCGAGGAGGTCTGGTCTAATGCCCAATTAGTCCCAGCTAAGCGCGCCGCCAGTTTGATATTCGGTTACGCGTGTTTCAAAAAAGTTCTTTTCTTTCTTTAAGTCAATCACTTCGCTCATCCATGGGAATGGGTTAGTCGCGCCTGGATACAGTTCAGCGAGCCCAATCTGTGCGCAGCGACGGTTGGCAATAAAATGCAAATACTCTTCAAACATATTGGCATTTAAGCCCAGTACACCACGCGGCATGGTGTCTTGGGCGTAGGCTATCTCTAGCTCCACAGCTTCTTTTACTAGTGCGATGATTTCGGTCTGAAAATCATTAGTCCAAAGGTTTGGATTTTCGACTTTGATTTGATTGATTACGTCGATGCCAAAATTCATGTGCATGGATTCATCGCGCAAGATGTATTGAAACTGTTCCGCGACACCCGTCATTTTGTTGCGACGACCCATGGACAATATCTGGACAAAACCCACATAGAAGAAGATGCCTTCGAACACAACATAGAAAGCAATAAGATCGCGCAGTAGTCGTTGGTCGTCTTCTAAGGTACCCGTGTGAAAATTTGAATCGCCCAGGCTTTCCGTGAATTTCATTGCCCACGAGGCTTTATCGTGAACCGACGGTATCTCCCGATACATATTGAATACTTCGGCCTCATCAAGACCCAAGCTCTCTATGCAATATTGGTAGGCATGCGTATGCAGGGCTTCTTCAAAAGCCTGTCGCAGCAAATATTGACGGCATTCCGGATTGGTAATGTGTCGATAAACTGCCAGCACTAAATTATTGGCGACTAGTGAATCGGCAGTAGAGAAAAAACCGAGGTTTCTTTTAATGATGGTTCTTTCATCATCCGTTAGACCGTCTGCGCTCTTCCACAGCTGGATATCCGAGTTCATGTTAACTTCTTGCGGCATCCAGTGATTTGCGCAACCGTCTAAATATTTTTGCCAAGCCCACTTGTACTTGAACGGGACCAATTGGTTAACATCGGCACGACAATTGATCATCTGCTTGTCGTCAACCGCCAGGCGCTGCGCACCAAACTCAACTTGCTCTAAACCACTAACGCCCGCATCTGCGTTTTCGGGTGTGGCAACGTTGACCGCGCTTTCCTCGTCTAATGTGGTTGAAGCCGGCATCTCAGGTACCGAACTCACCGCGGGTGTCGAGATAGTGGCTTCGGGCGTCGACGCTACTGGCATCGATTGTTCTAGTTCCGCTTGTTCAGAATTTGTTCGGCCCGAGGCCTGGGCAATGAGGCTTTCCACTCGTTCCACAGCCTCCAGTGCTTCGCTTGCCAACATCGGGTTGGCGCGTTTTGGCTTTGCGTTGCCCTTGAATTTACTGATGGGGTCTTCCCAATTCAACATGCGTGATTCCTCTAAAACTAACTACTAATAATGACTATCAATCAACTCAATGGCTCAACCTACTGACAGGCTTCGCAATCGGGATCCAAAATTGAGCACACTTGGGGTTCTTGCTGTGCTGGTGTCGCTTCTTGCTGTTGCACCGCATTGAGCTTGCCGTCTGCCAGTGTGCTCTTCTCTACATGTGTTGCGCCCATGGTTCGTAGGTAATAAGTCGTCTTAAGTCCTTTGACCCAGGCAAGCTTGTAGAGGTTGTCTATTTTTTGTCCATTTGGTTCGGACAAGTACAAGTTCAAGGATTGTGCTTGGTCTAACCATTTTTGACGACGTGAGCCGGCCTCTACTAACCATCGGGGATCCATTTCAAAGGCCGTCGCATAGAGGGATTTCAGATCGTCTGGAATGCGATCGATATTCGCGACGCTACCATCGTAATATTTAAGATCGTTGACCATCACTTCGTCCCATAAGTCGCGACTTTTCAGTTCATCGACTAATGACATATTCAGCACGGTGAAATCGCCGGATAAATTCGATTTCACGAACAAGTTCTGATAGGTCGGTTCAATGGATTGGCTAACCCCGCAAATGTTGGAAATAGTTGCGGTTGGTGCGATCGCCATACAGTTTGAGTTTCGCATACCGACGGTAAGAACTTGGGTTCTCAAACTGTCCCAATCTAGGGTGAGGCTGCGATCCATGTCTAAGTAGCCGCCACGCTCAGTTTCTAAAATTGACACGGAGTCTATTGGCAGATGGCCTTTGCTCCATAGTGACCCCTCAAAACTCGCGTAGGTGCCGCGCTCTGCAGCTAACTCGGTGGAACCTTTAATGGCGAAGTAGCTGATTGCTTCCATTGAGTGATCGGCAAATTCGACGGCCTCTTCGGAACCATAGCTAATTCGCATCTTATACAGTGCGTCCTGGAAACCCATTAACCCCAGACCCACCGGTCGGTGGCGCAGATTAGACGCACGAGCGGTCGGGACGCTGTAGTAGTTGTAGTCAATCACGTTATCTAGCATGCGCATCGCTATCGATACGGTGCGCTCAAGCTTTTCGCGATCTAGCCCTTGCTCGTTAACGTGTTGAACCAGGTTGACCGAGCCGAGATTACACACGGCGATTTCGTTGCCGGCCGAGGTGTTTAAGGTGATCTCTGTACACAGATTAGAGCTATGAACGACGCCCGCATGTTGTTGCGGCGAACGGGTGTTACACGCGTCTTTAAAGGTGACCCACGGATGGCCAGTTTCGAATAACATGCCGAGCATTTTTCGCCATAGCTCAACTGCGCGCATGGTCTTGAAATTCTTAATCTCGCCACGTTCGGCCTGTGCTTCGTATTCTTCATAACGTTGCTCGAAAGCAGCGCCGAATAAATCATGTAAGTCTGAGACTTCGTCCGGTGAGAACAAGGTCCACTGCTGATCTTCACAAACGCGCTTCATGAATAGATCGGGAATCCAGTTCGCCGTATTCATGTCGTGCGTTCGTCTTCGATCGTCGCCGGTGTTTTTGCGCAGGTCGAGAAACTCTTCAACATCGACATGCCAGGTTTCTAGGTAAGCGCACATAGCACCTTTGCGTTTCCCGCCTTGATTCACCGCGACGGCGGTATCGTTAGCCACTTTCAAAAAAGGAACAACGCCTTGAGATTTACCGTTGGTGCCTTTGATATGTGCACCCATGCCGCGGACCGGTGTCCAGTCGTTACCCAGGCCGCCCGCGAACTTAGATAGCAAGGCGTTGTCTTTCATGGCACCGAAAATACCGTCTAAATCATCCGGCACGGTGGTTAAATAGCATGACGACAACTGCGGTCTCAGCGTGCCCGAGTTAAACAGCGTTGGGGTGGAACTCATGAAATCGAAAGACGACAACAGGTCATAAAATTGAATTGCCCAGTCTTCCGGTTCTGCTTCGTTAATGGCCAATCCCATCGCGACGCGCATAAAGAATGCTTGCGGTAGCTCGAAGCGAATGTCTTCGTGTTGGATGAAGTAGCGGTCGTATAGCGTTTGTAAGCCCAGATAGGTGAACTGGAAATCTCGTTCTGGGTTAATTGCCTTGCCGAGTTTTGCGAGGTCAAAACTAGCAAGCTTCGGATCCATCAACTCCAGCTCTACCGCTTTTTTCACGTAAGCGTCGAAATACTCAGGGTAGGCCGTCGCCATTTCAGATTGGGTTAGGCTACGATCGCTATCGTGCACAAAAGATAATGCTTCTTGCCGATGCGCATCTAACAGCATGCGCGCGGCAACGTAGGTGTAGTTAGGCTCCGCTTCGATAAACGTGCGGGCGCTCATAATGAGCGCTTTTGAGACATCGGCTTCGGCGATGCCATCGAACATCGAGCGTCGCGCTTCGTCGAGCACACTTTGCGGATCGGTATCGGCTATGTCTGAACACGCTTCTTGAACCAGCGCGGCAAGGCGTCGTTCATCAAGAGGTACTTTGACTCCATCTTTGCGGGTAACGTTGAGACTAGACTCGCTCACGGTCAGGTCTTGCAGATCAGTACTTTGTTCACGCTCCCTCGCGCGCTCTTCTCTATAGAGCACGTAGCTACGTGCGACTTTGTGTGCCTCGGAGCGCATTAACGCGAGTTCTACTTGATCTTGGATATCTTCAATATGCACCGTGCCACCGCTAGGCATGCGGCGGGTCATTGCGGCCACGACTGATTCAGTGATGGTTTCTACGTGTTCGTGGATTCGAGAGGAGGCAGCGGCATTTTGACCTTCCACGGCGAGAAACGCCTTCGTCACGGCGACTGTGATTTTCTTCGCGTCAAAAGCGGTCACTTTGCCGTTACGACGAATGACCCGGTAACCGCCAGGTTCTGTTGCAGCAAGCGCCAATGCGGTGCCGTCGCCCGGTACCGTAGCGTCCGAATTTGGCGTGACGACATTGCTGGTTAGACCGTCGACCGAGGTGGCGGTTTCGTGCTCCATATTCCCCCCTAATAAATACCGTGCCTGAAAGTGACTTTTTGTGCTTTTCGGACGCGTTTTTTCTTTAGTTTTTTCGCCGTAAGAGGTTGTTTTTATGGATGTTACAGACCTGTTACAGCGGTTCTAAACAGTGTTATGAATGTGACGTAAGCGATTAATATACACCACAATAACATGTGGTCAAGCCCCTATTAGACCACAAGATGATGTGCAGTGTCTGTCGATAAGCCGGCAATAAAACCTGAATACCCTTGGTAAAACCTGGGGATAAATCTGCTTTTGTTCGTGCTTTCAGGCGCTTAGCTCAGACGGCCAAAATAAAACGGGCAAAAACGCCGAGAAAATTCTGAAAACCAGCGATTTTGCCCGTAAAAAACCGCTTATTTGGCAGCAAAAAAATTTCGTTTTAAGCACCGAAAATATTTTTTTTCAGCGCTAAAAAATTTTCTTGTTAGACTAATTCTTTGACGTTTCGCTCTGGCTAATCCATGAAGGCAGTACTACAACTCACCGATTTGCACATCTTCGAGGACGAATCTCGGACGATGTTGCCTATCGATACAAAAAAGACCTTCTCCCAAGTGTTAAACGGTGCCTTAGACAGCGGGGATAGCTGGGATCTCATCGTCTTGAGCGGGGATTTGGCCGACCTAGGCGAGGAAAAATCCTATGAATGGTTAGCGACACAAATCCGCGACTTACCCGTAGATACCATCGCCATGCCGGGTAACCATGATGATCGCGACTTAATGGCGCGGTACTTTGATTGCCGCAAAACAGGTGAGCTGGGGACTTGGAAACTCTGTTTTCTTGATTCCTGCATTCCGCCGGCGACCACGGGCCAAATTGCCGAACAAGAAATTCAATTGTTGGTTGAATCACTCAGCGCGCACGAGTTAAACCCTCACGTGGCTTTTCTGCATCATCCACCGGTACTGCTAGGCAGTCCCTGGATGGATGGCATGGGCTTAACCAACGCGGACGATTTGTGGCGTGCGATCGTTGCCAAACCGAACTTGGTATCGCTGGTCAGCGGTCACGCGCATCAAAATTTCGATACTTTCAGAGATGGCGTTAGAGTGCTGGTGACGCCTTCTACGTGCACCCAATTCGTCCCCGGAACGGATCGTTTCGCTTTAGACCCTAAGCCACCCGGTTACCGACGTTTAGAACTTGGTGAGGACGGTAATTTAATCACGCGAGTGAAGCGTGTCGAGCTCGACCAAGCGCTATAAGCCACGGCGAAAATAGACCGCTTCGGCCTCCCCGGGCGCGTTGTAAGAACCTGCGGTCAGTCTTTCGATAGCGACATCTAACCCATCTATCGCGTGCGGGTAGTTGGCAGGTTGTTCGTAGGCTGACGGCACGCCGGTGCCGTAGGGAATGGCATCGGCCTCTAGTGCTGCCACCATAGTCTGAGCCGGAGACAAAGAGTCTTCGATAACCGTTTTTGGTGTCACGCCCGCGCCGGAGAACGAATAGTGCGCCCAGTAGAGCTGCTCGCGTCGCGCATCCAGACACGCGAATATTTCGTCGCGATTCGTCTCTTTGTGCGCACCGCAGGCCAACACCAGCAGGCTCGATAAGGGAATTACCGGAATATTGAGCGCCACTGACAGGCCTTGCGCAACAGACGTTGCAATTCGAATACCCGTAAACGACCCCGGCCCGGCGACAAAGGCAATCGCGTCAAGCTGTGTTCGTGCCACAGCGGCTTGCGCTAACACGTCGTCAATCATTGGTAACAAGATCTGTGT
>JBCCFA010000026.1:0-17879 GCA_039029975.1 Pseudomonadota bacterium | reverse complement strand
AAGATTTAGCGGAATTACTTGACGTGAGATCACTCTTTCATGAAATATTGTTGCACAATAACAACAATTTTTAAGCGGTCGCCCAATTTCCCCAATTCTTAAGCATTCGCTATTTAGCGTTGCGGGTCGCCTTCAAGGCGTCGTCGAGTCGGTAAAAACGGTTATCCTTGCGGAATCTCGTTTCAGTCCGGCACCACGCCCAGATTTAACTCTCTCACGATCAACCTCGACGAGGACCACGGCTTGTCTAGCAAACTTTTTTTACCCTGGTAACATCTGCGCCCTGTTCTTTCACAACAATTACGCCAAAACATGTCAGCTGCCATTTCCCCAGATGATTTCCGCAAGGCCTCTGGTCTTTGGGCCACCGGTGTATCAATTGTTACCACCATTGATACGGAAGCAACCCCCTACGGCTTAACGATGAATTCGGTCACTTCCTTGTCCTTGGACCCGCCGCTATACATCGTTAACTTGGACAAAGGTTCCGACACGCTTATAACGCTAGAAGCTAGCGGCGCGTTTTGCATTAACGTACTCTCTGACCAACAGCAAGAATTATCCAATCGATTCGCAAAAAAAGGCGGCAATAAGTTTGAGGATGTCGCTTATTCTCCAGGGTTTCGAGACGTGCCGTGCTTAACTGGCGCGCTGATGAGCATTCAATGTGAGGTCCACGATATTCACGATGGGGGCGATCATAAAATCGTTGTAGGTAAAGTGGCGGCTATCACGCACCTAGACCCAGAGACGACGCAACCGCTGCTTTTTTATCGTGGCCGGTACGTTGACATTAAGACCTAACCAAGTTTTTTTCGGGGGCCTAGAACTTGTCTGCCACATCGTAACGATGTAATTTAGCGGGCTAGCTTGAATCAGGCTGCGTTTTTTCTGGCAAGTTGCTGCCGATTTGTTCGAACTAAAGCAACAAAGATTGCACGCAACGATGGATTGGCGCCCTGGGTAAATTGAACAACGAAACTTATTAAACACACGATAATTGAGACGGGTTAATGATTGATATGACAGCAATCAACTTTAAAAATCTTGCTTTAGGTACGTTGCTTCTCGGCGCACTCTCTGCAACGCAAGCAGCTAACGAAGGCAGCGAGCAACAAAGCGGCGTGCGCTTGAAAATAGATTTCATTGACGCGGCTTACGCGAAAGGCCTTGGCGGTATTGCTGTCGTCGGTGCCCACGGCATGGTTGGCACTTTGAAGCCCGAAGGCGATGGTTGGCGGTTACACGCGTTATCAAACGATGTTGACGACGATTTTACGACGCTGGGATTATATGGCGACTCCCAGGTGCTGGTTGGCGGCTCGACGGGCAAACTCTACAGTTACGACGGCAGCGCCATCACTGAAATTACCAAGTTATCAGAATACGACGAACCCGTTTTAGATATTAGCTGCGTTGAAGGCAATTGTTGGGCTGTGGGTGCACGCGGCATTGTCACAAAATCCTCTGACGGTAAGACTTGGGAAGAAGTGGAAATTCGAGACGTAACGCAACCCATGATGACCTTTGCAAGCAGCGAAGTTGCCGATTGGTATTTTGGCGTCTCTAATCTTGATTTAGATTCATTAAAGTTCACCGGCAACGTTGGCGGCCAACCGGCTGTTGAAGACGAACACTTCATCATGTATCCAGACGAAGGCTTCGTGCAATTCGCTGTTGATTTTGATCCGAGCCCTGCCCCAACGGTAGAGTTTATATTTAACCCCGGCCCGCCGTTTCGGGTCGGCGATGTTTCTTGGAACACCGTCTTGTACGACGGCACCACGGTCACGCTTGCGGGCGAGTTCGGCATGGTCTTGCAAAGCACTGACGGCGGTGAATCCTGGATAAGGCGCGACGGCGGCGTCGTGAAAGGTGAACCGACGCCCGCCTACTGGATAACTGGTAAGCAAGAAGGCGAGCGAATGACGCTGGCTGGTGCTGCGGGCGTTAGCGCCTTAAGCACGGACGGCGGCAAGACATGGGCACGCCAACCGCGTCCCGGCAACGAAGGTATTTTTGGTATCGACTTTTTGCCAAACGGTCAGCCGATCATCGCAGGCGCGGTGGGCTTAATCGGTACGTTTGACAATGGTGAATGGAAATTAGCAGACCGCACCGCGCTTCGTCTGCTTTCCTGGTTGAAGAATCCGGTCATGCTCGATGACGGTACGTTCCTTATGCTTGGTGGTCGTTCAACGGCGATTGCGTTCAAAGACGGCGAATGGACGAGAGTACCTGTGTTAAGGGACTAAATAAGTAACCCGGGAAGTCATCAATAGAGATACAAAAAGGGCGCTCAATGAGCGCCCTTTTTCGTTTGGTAGTTTTTTCCGGAACTTACGACGCCAGCTCGATACCTATGGCCGTGGCCTCGCCGCCACCAATACATAGACTAGCCACCCCGCGCTTCAACCCGTGATCTTGTAACGCATGAATTAGCGTCACGATAATGCGAGCGCCCGATGCGCCAACAGGATGACCCAGCGCGCAAGCGCCGCCACGGATATTGAGTTTTTCGTGCGGGATTTCCAAATCACGCATCGCAGCCATCGCAACGCAAGCAAACGCTTCGTTAACCTCAAATAAATCGACGTCGCTAACCGACCAATTGAGCTTCTCAAGTAATTTCTTCGTCGCGCTGACCGGCGCAGTGGTAAACCATGCGGGTTCGTGCGCGTGGGTAGCATGCCCGAGGATACGCGCATTGATACTGAGCTGATTCTCTTTCGCATAGTCCGCGCTCGCCAAAATCATCGCCGCGGCGCCATCAGAAATTGAGCTTGAATTAGCCGCTGTCACCGTGCCGTCTTTAGCGAAGGCAGGTTTCAGTTGCGGAATCTTATCTAGCTTCGCGTTACCCGGCTGTTCATCTGTATCAACCTCGGTATCGCCTTTGCGCGTTTTCACGGTAACTGGCGTAATTTCGCGCTTGAACTCGCCTTTATCGATAGCACGCTGCGCACGTTTTAGCGATTCAATCGCGAATTCATCCTGCTGCTCGCGCGTGAAACCATAGTGCTTTGAAGTGGCTTCGGCATAAGAGCCCATCAAGCGTCCTTTCTCATACGCATCTTCGAGGCCGTCGATAAACATATGGTCTAGTACTTCGCCGTGACCAAGACGTTGGCCACCACGTAACTTCGGCAAGATGTAGGGCGCATTGGTCATACTTTCCATGCCCCCGGCAACGATCATGTCTGCCGACCCCGCGGCAATGGCATCATGCCCCATCATCACTGCCTTCATGCCCGAACCGCACATTTTGTTAATAGTGACGCAGCCGGTTGTGTCTGGGATTCCCGCATTGAGTGACGCTTGCCGAGCGGGCGCTTGGCCGAGGCCCGCAGGGAGCACACAGCCCATGATAGTCTCATCGACTCGGTCCGGCGTTGCGCCTGAACGAGCCAGCGATGCTTTTATCGAATCCGCGCCTAAATTCGGGGCGGCAACATCAGATAAACAGCCTTGCATCCCGCCCATCGGGGTGCGGGCCATCCCCGCAATCACTACACCTTCTTTCATTTTTCGTCTCTCCGACAATTCACGATGCGGTGGATTTTACCACGGGCGCGTACCCTGCGTTTGGTGATAACCCCTGTTTTGTGGCTAAAGCGTGCTCTTTGCTCAAAAAAGACCGAGTGGCTCACCGCCGATATCCGCTAACGGTTAAATACTGTCACAAGGAATCGATAAGATGTTCAGCAATTGGCAGCGCAGAGGTGGCTGCCGGTGATGGCGCATTCAACACATGCATCATCCGGTCTGTTCGCGCAAATAAAAAATCGTGCACCAATTCGCCGCGAGCGGTTACGGCCTGCGCGCGGATACCGCATCGATGCGCTGTGAAGTCCTCAAGTTGGATGCTGGGGCAATAGCGCCGCGCCGATTTTGCATACCGACGTTTACTAATAGCCATCGCAAGTTCGGAGGCACTAGCCCGTGGATAGCGGGCTAACAAACGCCAAAATCCACGCTTCGAAACAATATCCAACGCATCTTCAAAATCGAATTTAAATTTACCGTACTGTTCGCGCGCTAAGGCCAACATCGCACTAGGACCAACTGAAACGCTACCGTCGATATGGTGCGTGAGGTGAACGCCTAAGAACGGCAAACTTGGATCTGGCACAGGGTAGATAAGATGGGAGAACATCGTTTGGTAACGGGCCTGCAATTCGTAAAAATCGCCACGAAACGGCACAATAGATACGTCGCAAGGGACGCTCGCAAGTTTTGCCAATCGATCTGCCTGCAAACCAGCGCAGGCGATCAACTGTTTCGCAGCGTAACTTTCACCAAGGGTGTCTACCGTTATGCTAGCAGCAGATTCGGCAATGGCCGTAACCTCGGCGTCAAAAAGACAAGTTGCTTCGGAACGCGCAAGCAGTGCTTTAGCAATAGCGCCATAGTCTGTTATGCCCGTGTCGGCGACTTTTATCGCGCCTAGACCACTAATGTTCGGCTCGATTTCCCCCAATTCAGCCTCGCTCAAATCGGCCACGGCTACGCCGTTATCGCGGGCGCGCGCCGATAAAGCTCGCATGCGCTCAAGCTCTGCCCTATTGGTTGCGACAAGCAACTTTCCCGTTTGCTTAGTCGCTATGCCGTTGTCGGCCGCAAATTCGTATGTCGCCGATAGTCCGGCACGGCACAAACGCGCTTTAAACGAACCAGGCGCGTAGTAAATCCCCGCATGAATCACACCGCTGTTGTGGCTACTTTGATGTTGAGCCGCGTCTGGTTCTTTTTCGATGACAGCGATAGAGCTTTCCGGGTAGCGCTGCCGAAGTTTATAGGCAGTGGCGGCGCCAACGATTCCGGCACCAATTACAATGTAATTAAAGTGAGTCGACATAAAAAAGCAAAATTCCGGCGATTGCAATTTACGGTGCTAGACTTAGCACATGATTAACTTGAGTGTTAACAAATACCTGATACTAACCACACTTTAGTGCGCACGGCATTGCGACACCAAAACTAAATCAGATTTTTCGTAAACGCGATAAGCGCAAGAATAAGTGGAATCGATTTGAATGGCGAACAATATTAAATGGCATGCCACAGCGGTCACGCGAGCGGATCGCGAGCAGCTCAACAAACACCGGGGTGCGCTATTATGGTTTACCGGATTGAGCGGCGCCGGCAAGAGCACCATCGCGAACGCCGTCGATCACTATTTATTCTCGAAAAATGTTCACACCTACTTGCTTGACGGCGACAATGTCCGCCATGGCTTGAACAGTAATCTTGGATTTAGCGCCGAAGACAGACAAGAAAATATTCGTCGCATTGGCGAAGTATCGAAACTTATGGTTGATGCAGGCTTGGTCGTCTCGAGCGCCTTCGTTTCCCCCTATCAAAGAGACAGAAATGCCATCCGCGCATTATTCGAGCAAAACGAGTTCGTGGAAGTATTTGTTAATGCCTCGATTGAAACTTGTGAAGCGCGTGATCCAAAAGGCTTATATGAAAAAGCCCGGCGCGGTGAAATTAAAAACTTCACGGGTATTGATGACCCCTACGAGGCGCCCATAAACCCTGAAATAACGCTTGATTCAGATAACAAAGGTGTCGAAGAACTTGCCTTTCAGGTAACCGATTATCTGACGCAGAATGGCTATATCGGATAACGCGCTACCCGAGAATACTAAGAGGTTCGCAACACCTTTCCTGGATTCATGATGTTTGCCGGATCAAGCGCTTGTTTGAGCGTGCGCATTAGCGCCAACCTTTCTGGCGATGCGTAGCGAACAAGCTCCCCCGCTTTGAGTTGCCCAACCCCGTGTTCGGCGCTAAAGCTGCCAGCAAATTCGGCGGCTAGGTCGTGAATCGCCGCGGAAATTTCTTCGCCCTTAGCCTGCTTGAACGACTCTATCGAAGTCGCTTCGGGCGGTAACACGTTGAAGTGGATATTACCGTCGCCCACGTGCCCGTAAATCGAAAGTCTCGCGTCTTTAGCCAAGGCGACTATTGCCGGCTTCAACTGTTCGATCAACTGCGCCATGCGGGAAATAGGGACGGAAACATCATGCTTAATCGACCCGCCCATTAATTTTTCGGCACGCGGAATCGTCTCCCTCAGTTGCCAAAATGACTGACTCTGACTTAACGAATTCGCGAATACCGCATCGCGAATCAAATTTTCCTGCTGTGCGCAAATTAGGGCATTTTGGCACAGCGTCTGAAAAGGCTCGGCGTCACCAAAGCCTGAAAACTCAACCAAAACACTATGTTCATCCTGATCGACTGTTGGCGACCTGGTATCGGGAACATTTTTCAACACGTAACCCAGCGAAGCGGCCGAGATATACTCAAAAGAACTCACACAATCGCCCACCGATCGCTGCAAATTGAGCAGCAGCGGCGCGAGTATCTCGATAGACGGTAACGCCAACCATGCAACAACACGAACACTGGGTTTCGGAAATAGTTTCAAGCTTGCCGCCGTAATGATACCCAACGTGCCTTCGGCACCAATGAACAAGTGTTTCAGGTCATAACCCGTATTGTCTTTGCGCAAGCTCTTGAGCTCGTCCAAGATTTCGCCGTTCGGCGTAACCACTTCTAAACCCAACACCAAATCACGTGCTGTGCCGTAGCGAAGCACCGCTAAACCGCCAGCGTTCGTTGCGAGGTTACCGCCAATTTGGCAACTCCCCTGCGAGCCCATGCTAAGTGGGAAAAGCAAATCATTAACATCTGCAAGCTGCTGGAGATTTTCTAGAATCATGCCCGCTTCTACGGTGACGCAGCGGGTATCAGGATCGATCCAGCGGCATCGATTGAGGCGCCGTAAACTCAACAACAATTGGGTGCCACTGGTATCGGGCGTCGCCCCGCCGCAGTAGCCAGTATTGCCGCCCTGAGGAACAACGGCGATGCAATGCTCTTTGCACAAACGAATTATTGCGGCGACGTTCTCTGTGCTGCGTGGTTGAACGGCGATTAGTGCACGACCGCGAAACTGCTTGCGCTCGTCGATTAACATTGGCTCGAGCGCGGAATCATCGATGATTTCGTCGGCCGTCAGGATGCGCTTGAGCGCATTCAAAAACTCAGCGCTCATCGCTTTTGGTTCCACACTCTTTTCAGTAGTTGCCTCAAGCGGCGCAGTTTTTCTCTAGCAAGTTAGAAAACTCTCGACACTTGGCAATATAGTTTTGCGTTGTTTTGGGCATAGGTACCCGCGCAAAAGCAACCCACTCGATTAGTTTTTTTCCTTCCTGCACAAGGCCAAGTGCTTGGTCAAGCAATTGGGGAGGCAGTGATAGCGTGCTTTCGGCTGGATGAAAATCCCATAGCGCATCACCGGCGGCAACGAACTCCGGCCACACTTCGAAAATTACCGCATCGGTTTTCATGGTCTCGATTTCTTTTTTTGCCGCCTCGGCATAGTCACGGGTTAACTCCTCGACAACACCAAAACCCCTTATTTCCGCAAAGACCGAAATTAAATTTTCAGCGATCCGATCCACAGCGCGCATAGTTTGGGCGATTTTAATGTAGCGCGACTCGTAAAACTCAGCGACCGGCATCGAGAAAGCTTTTAGCGGCTCTCCCCACAATTCGTCCAAGCCCTCTTCGCCACTGTAATGTTTAACTTGCTTACCCAAATCCATCGCTTCGATAAAACAAGATTCACATTCCAGAAAAAGCTCATTGCTTGTTGTGACGTCGATACCGCGCTGACGAAGATTAATAATCACGCCAAATATATCTGAGCCGCGATTTAGCAGAGCGCCGGCCAGCATGGCGGCGTTAACGCGTTTTTTTACAGGATCGCGCGCACTTTCGTAGGCCGCCCGCGCCTCGGATAACTTTCTTCCGGGCGTGTTGATACCCGGTTCAGTGTGATGAAAGACTCTCTTAGTAAGAGTGTCGATGAGTTCTTTGCGCGCGCTGTCTTCGTTCATCGGCACTTCGTAGTAGCGAATCCAGTAGCCGTCGTATCGGACACACAATTTGCCGTCTATTAGGCTGACCACGCCGTTGTCGGCAGCATTTAGGTCAGCGGCATCGGAACGGGTGAAATCAGTCACAGCTATTTGGACTCAAAAAGAGACGGTTTGGCGCTGCGAGCGCAGCTAGAATTAGGAAACATCAACAGCGGATCTTCTGCGATTTGTCTAAAGCTTATAGAACGAAAGTCGTTTTACCTACCCTACTGACCATTGTAGACATCCCGCCGTTAAAAGCCAGTACGTGATAAAGCCAAAGAGGAGAGCACGTGCATTGTGCCGCGTAATGGAAGAGTGGCGTTTTTTGCCGGTCCGCCGCGGCATGTGGTAAGGTCGGGCCGAAATCTGACACTGCAACCCAGTACGGGACCGCGCCGTCCCGCCAAATATGCGAGGAATCAGAATATGAACGCAGCAGTAATGAACAGCTTAGGTGTACAACTCCCTACGGGCATGGCGAGCCAGCGGGACTGGGTTCAGTGCGACGATAATTTCCAGATGAAGGTGCTATCGGTAGATGCCGAACGGTATAGCGTCGAGGTGCTCATTAAAGTTGCCGCGGGCTATCAATCCGAACGACACCGTCACACATGTGAAACGCACGCCTACGTGCTCGAAGGCCGCATCGTCAATCACACGGCTGGCTGTGAATTTGGTCCAGGCGATTACTGCTTTCAGCCGATGGACGACGAGCATGTTGAGGAGTTTCCGGAAGAAACCACCGCTTACGTAAGCTACCGCGGGACCAGCGACAAGTTAGTAGAGTTTTTCGATGACGACGGCAAAGTCTGCGGAGAGTTTAAAATTTCCGATTTCGCAGCGATGGTCTAACCGCAAGACAGTAGCCACGCCGCTTGAGTCGGCACTCGAGTTACGCAAACAAAAAAGGCCCGTTCGGGCCTTTTTTAGTGAGTCCGAAAGATCTAGTTTAAGTCGGAAACTCGTAATCCGTAAATTTCTGGCGAAGTTGCAGTTTACTAATCTTGCCGGTCGCGGTGTGCGGGATTTCATCGATAAATTGCACGTCGTCTGGAATCCACCATTTCGCCACCTTGCCCTCAAAATATTGCAACAGCGCCTGCTTTTCAATGTCTTGCTCGGGTGCTTTAACCACTACCAGTAGCGGGCGCTCTTGCCATTTCGGATGAAGGGCGCCAATCACTGCAGCTTCTGCGACACCAGGGAACCCCATCGCGACGTTTTCAAGGTCAATCGAAGATATCCACTCGCCGCCGGATTTTATGACGTCTTTTGTGCGGTCGGTAATCCGAATAAAGCCATCCGGGTTCACAGCACAAACGTCGCCGGTATTGAACCAGCCGTCCGCTTCATGTGCATCGCTTTCTTGATCAAGCTTATAGTATTCGCGACACACCCACGGGCCGCGAACCTTCAAGGCACCAATCGCTTCACCATCCCAGGGTAATTCGTTACCGTCATCGTCAGTAATTTTTATCTGCACGCCGGGTACCGGACGCCCCGCACTTTGCATATGTTGTTGAAGTGCTTCACCTTCTAGATCAACGGTTGTGGGCTTATGGGTATTGACCGTGCCGAGTGGGCTCATTTCCGTCATTCCCCAGGCATGCACAACGGTGACGCCGTAGTTATCACGGAACTCTTCCATCATCGCTAACGGACACGCCGAGCCACCTATCGCGATACGCTTTAACGGTTGTAAGTTGCGCCCGCTTTCGCGCACGTATTTTAGAACCGGCAACCAGACCGTCGGCACGCCGGCAGACACCGTAATTTGCTCGTTATTGACTAGATCAGCGAGAACCTCGGGTTCGCTGAGCTTCGGTCCTGGCATCACAAATTTAGCCCCCACCATCACGCCACTAAACGGGAACCCCCATGCGTTGACGTGAAACATTGGCACAATCGGGAGAACGCAATCTGTGGAGCGAACGTTCATCACGTCTGGCAGCGCCTGGGCATAAGTATGCAGTACCGTGGAGCGATGCGAATAAAGCGCGCCTTTAGGGTTGCCTGTCGTGCCAGAGGTGTAACACAAGCCACAGGCAGTGTTCTCATCCAGCGCAGGCCAGTCATACTCGGCGCTCGCGGCCCCGACCAAGGTTTCGTAGCAATGAAGATTCGGCAGCGAGCTGGTTGGCATGGTCGCCTCGTCGCACATGACAACGTAGCCCTTAACGGTGGGGCATTGAGCGGCTATCTTCTCCAAAATTGGAACAAACGCGACGTCCACGAAAATCAGTTCATCTTCAGCATGATTGATGATGTAAATCAGCTGCTCGGCGAATAAGCGAGGGTTAATTGTGTGACACACGCGCCCGCTACAAGCGATGCCGAAGTAGAGTTCTAAATGCCGATAGTCGTTCCAGGCTAGCGTACCAATTCGCGCATCAGCAGAGGCCCCAAGCGCGCCCAAGACGTTCGCAATCTGTCGCGTGCGCGCGAAACAATCGGCAAACGTGTAACGATGTAGCGGGTTATCGGCGGTAACCGAGACAATTTCCCGCGTTGGGTGGTTTCGTTCTGCATGCCGCATAATCTCGGTGATTAGCAGCGGCATGTCCATCATTAAACCTTGCATTAAGTCCTCCGAATTTCGCAATGGTCGTTGGGTCGCCGCCGACCTGATCGGCGCCCAGACGTCTTGTGAGCTGGGTTACAATCATAAAGCAAACTGGTCAATATTTTACAGGCCAGCTAACTTTTGATTTGAAATAAGGTTCCCGCCCAGGCTATGACCCAAGAAATAACCATCCGCCGTCCAGACGATTGGCATCTGCATTTGCGTGACGGTGACATTCTCAATGAAGTTGCTTCATTCACCGTCAAGCACTTCTCGCGCGCGATTGTGATGCCGAATTTAGTGCCGCCAGTGACCAATGGACGACTTGCCAACGAATATCGACAGCGAATTGTGGAGGCGGCGAACGACCAGCGATTCACCCCGCTAATGACTATCTACCTCACCGACAACACCGATCCGAGTGAAGTACGCGAGGCCTTCGAGGCTGGCGATATTACCGCCGCTAAAATGTACCCCGCCGGCGCCACAACCAACGCCGATGCTGGCGTCACTGACGTGAAGAAAATTTATCCGCTCATCGACGTCATGCAATCTATTGGCATGCCGCTTTTGATTCATGGTGAAGTTGTTGGCCACGAATACGATGTATTTGATCGAGAAAAAATCTTCGTTGATACAATTTTGAGTGCGATGCATGACGCGTTCCCCGAACAAAAAATCGTGTTGGAACACGTCACCACCGCCGACGGCGTTGATTTCGTTAAAGGCGCGAGTAAGCTCGTGGCAGCCACCATCACGCCTCATCACTTGATGGTTAATAGAACAACTATGTTTCAGGGCGGCATCCGACCACACCTCTATTGTTTACCCATTGCGAAACGCCGAGAACACCAGCTCGCCCTGCGCAAAGCCGCAACCAGCCCTAGCACAAAGTTTTTTCTCGGCACCGATTCTGCGCCACATGCGGAAGGTGATAAACAGAGCGCCTGTGGCTGCGCAGGTATCTTCAATGCCGGCACTGCGATGGCTTGCTACGCGCAAGTTTTTGATGAAGAGAATGCGCTCGAACATTTGGAACGCTTTGCGTCTCTTAACGGACCCGCATTCTACGGCATGCCGCCGAACGATGATTTCATCACCTTGCGAAAACTCGACGCGCCAGTTGCCACGCCAGCTCCCGTCGGCAGCGAACGCATTCACCAGTTCTTGCCGGATACACCGGTTCACTGGCAGGTGGTAGATGCAAGCTAGCGCATCGGATCCAATGCCAGAAAAAGAATCCACCGACGGCGACAAGCAGTTGAACTTAATTCAACGGCAGTTAGAATTTGATTCGGCGCATATCTGGCACCCTTACAGCACCATGGCGTTGCCGCCGCCAGTGTTTCATGTGAAATCCGCTGACGGGGTACGTATTCAATTGTCTTCAGGTGAATCGTTGATCGATGGCATGTCGTCTTGGTGGTCGGTCATCCACGGTTACAATCATCCTCAAATCGTCGAAGCGATTACGGAGCAGGCCGAGACCCTGTCGCACGTGATGTTCGGCGGCTTGACACACGAACCCGCCATTACGCTTGCTGAAAAATTGATTGCCATGGCACCCGCCAATTTGGAGCGTGTTTTTTTCGCTGATTCCGGTTCGGTTGCGGTTGAAGTTGCGATCAAGATGGCACTGCAATATTGGCAAGCGATGGGCAAAAGTGCGAAAAGCCGTTTACTAACCATCCGTGGTGGCTATCACGGCGACACATTTGGCGCGATGGCCGTTTGCGATCCGGTCACCGGCATGCATTCGTTGTTCAATCAAGTGCTACCTGAACATTTGTTTGCGCCACGTCCCAACGTAAGATTCGACGCACAATGGCGCACCGACGACACCGCTGCACTTGAACGCCTGTTCGAAGCGCATCACCACGAATTGGCGGCACTAATACTTGAGCCTATCGTTCAAGGCGCCGGCGGCATGTGGTTTTATCATTCGAATTATCTATCAGTGGCTCGAGCACTATGCGAAGAATACGATGTGTTGCTCATATGCGATGAAATCGCCACTGGCTTCGGTCGCAGCGGCGCCTTGTTCGCTTCCCAGCACGCGGAGATCTCCCCAGACATTATGTGCGTCGGTAAAGCGTTGACTGGCGGCTACATGACGCTCGCTGCCACACTCGCAACAGCCTCTATTGCAGAGACGATTTCGCAACATGAGCCTGGAGTATTTATGCACGGCCCAACGTTTATGGCAAACCCGTTGGCCTGCACTAGCGCAAACGCGAGTTTAGCGCTTCTACAATCTAATCATTGGCAAAACCAAGTCGCTGCAATCGAGAATCAGCTTAAGACAGAGCTAGCGGCTTGCGCTCAACATAAATCAGTAGCCGATGTTCGCGTGCTGGGCGCAATTGGCGTTGTTGAACTTCGTGAGCCGGTGGACATGCGCGCCCTACCAAGTGAATTCGTTAAACGCGGCGTATGGGTTCGGCCATTTGGCAAGTTGCTCTACATTATGCCGCCTTATGTGATCTCTCCGTCGGATCTGACGACGCTGAACACAGCAATTTACGAAGTTGCCGACCTACTAAGCCGCTCGTAGCGTTTGTCCGGGATCCACGCAATCTGTTTCGAATGCCGCAGCAACCGCTGGATGCGTCACCTGTCCGTGACGCACGTTCAAACCCGCAGTGATGTGCGGATCGTGACTGATCAATGTACCAAAATCGGCACTTGCGAGTTTTTCGATGTACGGTAAGGTGGCATTATTCAACGCATAGGTTGACGTCTTTGGGACGCCACCGGGCATGTTAGCCACGCAATAATGAACAATACCGTCGACCAAATAGGTCGGATCGTCGTGGGTTGTCGCTCGACTGGTTTCAAAACACCCACCCTGATCAATCGCCACATCAACTAACACAGCCCCCGGCTTCATGCCGCGAAGCATGGGACGCGTGATTAATTTTGGCGCGGCGGCACCGGGAACCAAAACAGCGCCAATCACCATATCGGCTCGCTCGCTCCATTCGCCGATTGCATCTGCGGTGGCATAAACCGTGTTCAAGCGTCCACCAAAGCTATCGTCCAAGGCGACCAATCGTTCTAAAGATTTATCTGCGATGGTGACCCGAGCCCCCAAGCCTAGGGCCATTTTTGCCGCATTGGTACCCACCACGCCGCCGCCGATGATTAACACCTCGCCAGCTGCGACTCCAGCGGCTCCGCCCAGCAGAATGCCTTGACCGCCTTTGCTTGCTTGCAAGGCGAATGCACCAGCTTGGATAGACATACGTCCAGCAACTTCGCTCATCGGTTTAAGTAACGGCAAACCACCATCGGGCGCGGTGATGGTTTCGTAGGCAACAGCGGTGGTACCACTGTCAATCAGTGCCTTGGTGAGTTCTTTATCAGCGGCCAAATGCAAATAAGTAAAAAGGATATGCGTGTCCCGCAACAAAGCGTATTCGCTTGACTGCGGTTCTTTCACCTTCACGATCATCGTGCTGTTCGCATATACCGCTGCAGCATCGTCAGCGATTTTTGCGCCGGCGGCTCGATAATCGTCGTCGCTAGCGCCAACACCCGTACCCGCGCCGGCTTGTACGAGAATTTCGTGTCCATGTCGACGCAGTTCCTTCACGGCCATCGGCAATAAGCCCACGCGCTTTTCCTGATTTTTTATTTCAGTTGGTACACCAATATCCATAGTCGAGTCTCCTACTGCATAAGGTATTTATAGCGAGTATTTCTTACTTGAAATAATAGGCGATGTATTACCGAATATTATTGATATTTTGTCGCTATTTTTTCTTATTTTCGAATTATCTTCTTCTAATTTTCTAGATATTAGAATAATATTTACTTATGTTATTGGATAAGCAAGATCGGGCGATTTTAGCGGCACTGCAAGCCGATGGACGCATGAGCAATGTGCATTTGGCGGCTGCCGCCAACTTGTCCGAGTCGGCTTGCCTGCGCCGCGTTCGGTTGCTTGAAGAAAGCGGCTTAATCAGTGGCTATTCAGCCCTCATCGATCAACAACTCGCAGGCTACCCAAGCACGGTTTTTGTTCAAATCTCGCTTGACCGTCAGCAACAGGCAGATATTGAGAAATTTCAACAAGCAATTAATCAAATCCCGGAAGTGATGGAATGCTACCTAATGACAGGAGATGCCGATTTTCTCCTGCGTGTTATCGCTGCTGACGCGGCAGACTACGAACGCATCCATACGCAGCACTTAACCCAACTACCTGGTGTGGCTCGAGTACGATCAAGTTTTTCTTTGCGTACCGTAATTAACAAAAGTCATACCCCGATCCGTTAAGATCGACGTATGACAACGCCAACCACCACGTTCGATGACGCAGTGCTGCGCGCCATCGAAAAATGGCCCCTTCCGGATCTTCGAGATCCTCTTCTCCCGCCAAGCTGTCAATCACGTCGCCCGGCAGCAAGTGCACGAACATAAAGACGATGACAGTAAGAACCAACAGTACCGGGATGAGCTGAATTAGCCGTCGAATGGTGTAAACGAGCATGGCGAAATTTCCGAGCTCTTGGTGCCTGAGCCCTGGTGTCCCGGGGCCAAGAGCCAAACACCCGCCAGGCCGGCGGGTGTTTGGTGATCACGACGTCTTTTGAACGCTAGGACTTAAGCCATGCGGTGCGGATACCGCCCGTCGCGTACTGGAACGGTCCAGCGAATGCCGGCGCGTAATCCATGAGGTTCTTCGACGCGGCTTCAAGCAGCGGTACGTAGTGGGAGTACAGCAAGGGCAGGTCGGTGTTGATATGCCCTTCGACCTCTTGATAAATCTCGAGGCGTTTCTTTTGATCCAACGTCCCACGGGCTTCGATAATGAGCTTATCGACCTTTTCGTTCTTGTAGCCAAATCGCAGCTTATTGGTTGGCGCGTCGGAATGAATCGAACGGAAGAACCAACCGTCCGGATCGGGTCGGAAGCTATTGGCCGACGAGTCGGCGTGGTAGTCACCTTTGCGATATTTTTGGCGAAGAACCGGATTCGGGTGGATTTCGTGCGTGACATTGAATCCGACTTCGGTCCACATCGCGTGCGTCAATTCACCGGTTTGGTGCATGTACGGATAGGCGTCCCGCGAGACCAAGATGATCTTCTCGCCTGCGTATTTGGCCTTCTTTAGCAAAAATTTCGCCTTGTCGGGATCGTATTCCGGGCCTTTCTTGAGATCTGGCATGTGCCACGCACTGGCGCTGGAGTAGAAGCCGTTGGCCGCTTCACTCAGCCCGTAGAAGATGGCTTGGTGAATGGCCTCGCGATCAAAAGCATGGGCCGCGGCTTGTCGGAGCAGATGCCCGTTCGGGTTTTCGTAAGAGAACGGTCCGTTCTTTAAGTTGAAGCCGACCCAGGACGTACCGACTTGCGGTACCGGCCAAGTGTTGAACTCATCGGCGTACTTCGTCGGAAACTGCTCGGCATCCGCGTACGACATGTTGTCGATAAGATCGGCTTCCCCGGTGCGTAGCGCGGTCAAGCGCACGCGGTCTTCCTTCTTCGGCAGGCCAACGATTCCGTCGAGGTACGGCAGGGGTTTACCGTCGGCGCCGGTCTCGTGGTAGTTCTCGAACCGCACCATCTCGGTGGTATCAAAGCGTTTCCAGCTCTTGTACTTGAACGGGCCACATCCGATCGGGTTGGTGTCGACGTTGTCGGCGCTATTCGGCGCAATAAGATTGCATGGGTACCAGAGCACCGAGCTTAAGAATGCGCCATCAGGCTGTTTCAGATTGCAGCGCACGGTGTGGCTATCGAGCACGTCAATGCTTTCAACATTGACCAGACTGGAGCGGTGGAACGTTCCCCCAATCTTTGGATCCAAGATTCGCTCAAAATTCCATTTAACGGCGGCCGCGTCGACATCGGCGCCATTGTGGAACTCCATGCCCTTGCGCAGGCGGAAGGTGTACTGCTTGATGTCTTTCGACACGTCCCACTCGGTTGCTAAACCCGGGACGGGTTCCATTTTGGAATTGAAGTCGAGAAGACCGTGAGTCGTGGCCGCGAGGGGCTGCGAGACGTAGTAAATGATATTTCGATGCGGGTCGAGACCAGCCGCATCGGAGCGAGTTGCGAAGCGCAGGACCCCACCGCGTTTTGGGGTTTCCGCTGTCGCTGATTCGGGCCGCAATCCGAGCGCGGCCGCACCCGCGACGGCGCCGGTGGTCGCGAGGAATTCCCGACGAGATTGCTTTCCGGTTCGGTTTTCGTTGTCAGACATCACCACCCTCCTTATTGAGCGATATTAAGGGTTCGAACTCGGCTTGACCTGCTCCCAAATCGGCGGCGCATTGCACGCGCATCTGCGGCCTGTCGGTGCGGGCTCGCTAATAGTTATAGACTGAGTCTTACAGATCTTGGTAGGGGAGGCAACTTGCTAGACGCCCGGTTGCCGGGTCGAATTCAAGCGGCTTTGACACACGTGCGAGGGTGATAGTTCCGCCCACGTTTTTGGTGATTGACGTATGCTCCCGTTTGACCGCCGGTCCGTTTTCGAGGGAGCTGTTCCGATGCGTTGGATTCGATGTTCTGTTGCCGATAAAACCTGTTATGCCGTCGCTCACGACGACCATGTCGAACCGGTGAGCGGAGATCCCTTCTCGAGCTACCGCCCGACGGGTGAACAACTGGGGTGGGATGCAATCACCCTCGACGTACCGGTTATTCCTCGGACCTTTTACGCGGCCGGACTCAATTATGTGGATCACATTAAGGCGTACGCCGCGAAAGTGGGGCGTGAGCCCGATATTCCTCCGGCTCCGGATATCGGCTATCGCGCCAACAACGCCCTCATCGCGCACGGCGAATCGATAGTCATTCCGAGCGACGCAACCGATAAAGTTGAGTACGAAGCGGAGATTGTGGCGGTGGTTGGCAAGGAGACAAAGAATATCGCGCCGCACGACGCGCTCAGCTGCTTGCGCGCCTCGGAAACGACGAGTTTCGGGATAACGTCGTAGTAGCTAACGTCCGGATCCGTGCGGAACTGTTCGATGTTTTGCGCGATGCAATGCAACGACATATCACGTTCCGTGCACTTGATGAAGTCACCCTGATGGTGCCAACGCGGTGCCTGCACGCCAGGTGCCCAACGCACGGACACCTCATATCGATGCCGTGGGAAATATCCTTCCAGATAGCGAATCGTTTGCCACGGTACGTGCATTTCGGAACGCCGTAACACGCGATCATATTCCAGCACAACGAACGCGCCCGGTTCGAGCCGAGGGAGTGCGAGTACCAACCGCTTGTCATCGGTAAAGACGTCATAGGAATCGGTGTGGATTATATTTAGCGGCGGGGGTTAGGCCCCGTGGGGTAGTCAGCCCCTTCGATCCGGCGCCGCACAATAAAATAGACACCCAATACTAAGAAGTCATTT
>JBCCFA010000025.1:0-18205 GCA_039029975.1 Pseudomonadota bacterium | reverse complement strand
CCGAAGTCCAGAAGAGCTGGAGCACTACGCTGGAGCAAGCTCATCTGAAGATAGGAGTGGATCTGCAGACTAGGTACCTAAGGTTGAAGGAGTAGCGCCATAAAAATTAAAAATGATCGATGGACATGAAGTTGGTTCCAGCAGGTAGCCACCGGTAGGCGGTGTTGGGGGACTTGGAAAACGGTACTAGTCGTTCTTACGCATCCAGTACAAGCCGTGACCAGCGGCGTGAAAGATCGTAGACCCATGGTTTTGAGTATTTCTTGCGCCACAATAACTTCTTTAGAGCGATCCCCACCGGGTTCTGGCGTTAAGGAGACGCGAATCGTATCGCCAATTCCGGTTTGTAGCAGATAACCCATCGCGGCAGTGGAAGCGACAATCCCCTTCGAGCCCATTCCAGCTTCGGTAAGCCCGAGATGCAGCGCGTAGTCGCATTGTGCGGCCAACGCGGAGTAAACAGAGATTAGGTCTTGCACGCCACTCACCTTGCACGACAATATGATTCGGTCTCGGGCCAGCCCGATTTCTTCGGCTTTTGCAGCGCTAGTAAGTGCTGAAGAAATAAGCGCTTGTTGGGTGACTTCTGCTGCTTCTTTGGGGTTTTCCGAGCGCGCGTTTTCATCCATCATTTCGGCGATTAATGAGGGATCTAGACTGCCCCAATTGACGCCGATGCGGACAGGTTTATCAAGTTTCGCAGCGATCTCTATCATGGTGGCAAATTGCTTATCCTTTTTGCGGCCAAACCCCACGTTGCCAGGATTGATTCTGTATTTGGATAAAGCCTCAGCGCATTCCGGATATTTCGATAACAAAGTGTGGCCGTTGTAGTGGAAATCGCCTACCAGCGGGACGCGACAGCCCACGACGTCCAACAGATCGCGAATTCTGGCAACTTGCTTTGCTGCGTCCTCCGTGTTCACGGTGATGCGAACGATTTCTGAGCCGGCTGCTGCAAGTTGCTGAATCTGTTTGGCAGTCCCTTGTGCATCTGCCGTGTCCGTATTGGTCATTGATTGGACCACGATCGGGTTGGTCCCTCCCACCTGCACCGAGTCAACCTTTACCGGGACACTTTTACGTCGGGTTGCGAATTTGTTTGATTCCATCGTTCACCTATTTGATCGTCTCTCATGACAACGATTTATCCAATGCGCGTTGTCTTTCCGTCGCGGAAACTAGACCTGATTCAGCAAGATCGTATGATCGCGGTTCCCGAAACGGGTTCTGCTAGGTCGCGAGACAGTATTTGTGCTACCGCAGTATTTTACAGCAGACGGGGGTCAGACTCCAAAAACCAGGCGGAAAGAAACTGGCGGACCCTAAGGACCTGAAAAGTGGCTTGGGCTGCCTATTTGGCGACCTAAAACATACTCTGAATGAGGAAAAATTGGAGTAAGTATGCGCATAGGAATTGACTTGGGAGGCACAAAAATTGAGGGCGTGGTGCTGGGCGCGGATAAAACGATTTTGAAGAAAAAGCGCATTCACACGCCAAGAGACAGTTACGCAAAGATCGTTGCGGCGCTAGCGGGGCTTATCCAAGAGCTCGAATCGGAGGGCGAAGGGCAAAGCTCAATAGGTATCGGCACACCCGGCACGTTTTCACCCCACACCGGTTTGATGAAAAATTCCAACACCGTGGTGCTTAATGGAAAGAACCTAAAATTAGATTTGGAAGCGACTCTTGATCGCCATATCTTTTTTGCCAACGACGCAAATTGCCTGACCTTGTCGGAGGCAGTTGATGGGGCAGCGATGGGTGCAAGGTCGGTCTTCGGCGTCATTATTGGCACGGGCACCGGTGGTGGCTTGGTGTTCGACGGGCAGATCGTTGAAGGAGTGAATTCTATAGCAGGGGAGTGGGGTCACAACCCGCTGCCCTATGCGACACCAGAAGATTTACCAGGGCGGGCCTGCTACTGCGGTAAAATCGGTTGCATCGAGACCTATCTCTGTGGCGCTGGTCTAAGTGCCCTTTATGAAACCATCAGCGGCGAGTCCGTGTCAGCAGAGACGGTAGGACAGCGACTGCGAGAGAGTGAAACTAGAGCAATAGAAGCATTAAGTATTTACGCCGATCGCTTAGCGCGCGCTTTGTCTTCGGTAATCAATGTCTTCGATCCGGAAGTGATTGTTTTCGGCGGTGGGCTGTCGAACCTAGAGAATTTATTGCCGCAAATTAAGCTGGCACTACCTCGCTACGTTTTTTCTGATCACGTCGCAACCGAGTTGAAACTGGCTGAGTACGGTGACAGTAGCGGTGTCCGTGGCGCGGCGTGGTTGCCGCCCTAAAGCGCGCAGAAAGCCAGTTACCTACCAGTCTGTAACACTTCGCAACAAAGTGTCGCTTGGGCAAGTCGCCCGCCAGCTCAAAGAATGAGAAACCCTTCGCTATTTAGTCCGTAATTTCTGTGACCCGTCGCACGTAACTTCCCTTCCCCCAAATAGCTGTGACCGCCGTCACGGCGGATCCGAGCGTAGCATCCTAGACTGTTCTCATCGTTAGTTATTACCTCCAACGATATTACTTACACGCTCGGCGTTGCTCTCCTCCCCCTCCCCCTTTTTGAGCAACCCGGGCTTTTTTTTTGGAGCAAAGAAAGGTTGTTACTGAGGCTTTTTGTTCCGATTACGTGCTTACTTTTTCCAGTCTGTAGCCGTGCTGATAGATCGACGATAATTTCCAACCGGCCTCAACGTTTAGCGAGAGCTTCGTTCGGATGCGACTCACGTGAGTATCGACAGTTCGGGTATTAATGTCTGGGTTGCGGCCCCATACACTTTCCAATATGTGCGCGCGTGACATCACGCGGCCAATGTTCTTGAACAAGAAGACAATGAGTTCGTATTCTTTTTGCGTAACTTCAATTCGTTCCCCGTCCCGTTTTATTTCGTGATTGGTCAAATCGATTTTATAGGGTGAAAACTCAATTTCCGGTTGCTGTTCATCAACTGTTGATGCGCGGCGGGCGACAGCGGCGATTCGGGCATTCAATTCGCGCTGTTTGGCGGGTTTGACGATGTAGTCATCCGCGCCTTCTTCTAAGGCGCGCACAATATCGTCTTCTTCATCTTTCGCAGTCACAAATACAACAGGAATCCGCCAGTCAAAGTTTTCACGTACCCACCGCAAGACTTCGTAGCCATCCATGTCAGGGACAATCCAATCAAGAACCAACACGTCATAGCTGTCGCGCTTAATGTTGCGAATAAAGGGCTTTCCGGCATCGAAATGATCGCAAGTATGTCCGCCCGCTTTTAGCCATTCGATGAATAGATTGGCTTGATCTTGGTCGTCTTCAAGTAGTGCGATTCTCAATGGTATTCTCCGTCTAGCTTTTGGCCCAACAACCAAACCCTCGATTTGATTCGCCGATGATGGTTAAGGTTGATTTCCTCAATAATAGACCATTACGGGTTTCAGACCACTCCTATGATTTTGGTTACTCGAGCTGAATAAGCTTTGTATACGCCTCGCGAGCAGATAAAATGAGCGTCACGCCCGGTCTATTCAAATTGTGCTAGCGGCGCGGCTACAGAGAACTTGGAGTGATAAGTGACCAAACGAGATGAACGAAGTGAATCAGAATGGCGCGAACAGCTAACGCCAGAGGAGTTTCATGTTTGTCGCGAACATGGTACCGAGCGTGCTTTTACCGGCGTTTATGTCGATACGAAAACACCGGGCGTGTATCGCTGCAAGTGCTGCAAATCACCGCTATTTTCGTCATCACATAAATTTGATTCCGGGACCGGGTGGCCGAGCTTTTGGCAACCTACCGATGAAGACAACGTCGTCACCAAGGAAGACACGAGCTATGGCATGGTGCGAACCGAAGTGTTGTGCGGTGTTTGCGACGCACACCTTGGGCACGTATTTCCGGATGGTCCTGCACCGACGGGATTGAGGTTTTGTATAAACTCCGTGTCTTTAGATCTAGACGAGAAGCCCGGCGCTTAAGCAAGCTCCTATTCTCCGATAGACAGGTCTTAAGCTTAGGGACTAGAGAGTTGCTCGTGAGCGTACCATTGATAACGATCGCGTAGTCGCACCACATCACCAATAATTATCAATGCCGGCGAGCTGAATTTTAGATCGATCGCATCTTCCGCCACGGTTGCTAACACGCTCGTCATAACGCGTTGTCGTGTCGTTGTACCCCTTTCTATTATCGCGATGGGTGTTTGTTTCGCTAATCCGGCGGCAATTATTTGATTCGAGAATTCCGCCAGACTGTACAAGCCCATATACACCACGACCGTTTGTTGGGGCTGCGCCAAGGATTGCCACGGCAAATTTAAACGGCCGTCTTTCATGTGGCCGGTCACAAAGATGCATTGTTGGGCGTGGTCGCGGTGGGTGAGGGGTATACCTGCGTATGCCGCGCACCCAGATGCGGCGGTAATGCCTGGTACGATTTGGAAATCGATCTGCGCATCAGTTAGCTGGTCGATTTCTTCACCACCACGGCCAAACATGAACGGGTCACCGCCTTTCAGTCGCAGAACCCGTTTTCCAGCCTCGGCGAGTTCAATTAACAGCTTGTTGATATTTTCCTGCGACAAAGCGTGTCTATCGCGCTCTTTACCCACGTAAATACGTTCCGCATCTTTGCGACATAGCGCAACCAACTCCGGTGCAACCAGGCGGTCATAGACAACCACGTCGGCCTGCTGCATTAATCGCAGGGCGCGGAAGGTGAGAAGATCGGGATCTCCGGGACCCGCACCGACAAGATACACCTCCCCTTTGGTCGGTACCTTATCAGCGTTGTCGATCATATCGTTCAGTGCTGCCAGTGCCGCGTCTGTTTTACCTTCGAGCAAGCGTTCTGCCACCGGTCCGTTGACGACCGATTCCCAAAACCGTCTTCGCAAAGAGCCAGACAGTTTTTCTTTCACGCGTTCTCGAGCGGATTGCATCAAAGTCGCCAATTCGCCGTAGCGAGCTGGAATCATGGTTTCTAATTTCGCGCGCAGTAAACGTGCCAATACGGGCGCTGCGCCGCCAGTCGAAACGGCGACTACCACCGGCGACCTATCAACAATAGACGGCATAATAAAGGTACATAACGTCGGTTCATCAACCACGTTTACCGGAATATTGTGCTCGGAAGCTAATGCGGAGACTCGTGCGTTAACGGTATGGTCATTGGTGGCAGCAATGATTAATAATTGTTGACTGATATCTGAGTCATTAAACGTTCTTGGCAGATGTTTTACCACTTTTTCATCTACCAAGGCGGCGACGCTTTTTCCGATGTCGGGGCACACGACCGTAATTTCCGCACCAGCCCTGATCAGCGTTTCTATTTTTCGTGCGGCGACTTCTCCGCCCCCTACTACTAAGCAGTCGCGGTTTTTCGAATTTAAAAATATCGGGAGAAATTGCACATTAGTTCCGTTCTATCGAGCGCCTATTGCGTCGCCCACAAATTTAGCAGTACGCTTGCACAGATTACAAACACTTGAAGCCGTATGCGAGATGAACCCCCCGTAGACGAGCAGTTAGATGCCTCTGGTCTGAACTGCCCGCTACCCATTTTGAAAGCGAAAAAAGCGCTCGCCACAATGGAGCTGGGGCAGACTCTTCACGTGATCGCAACCGATCCTGGCGCTGAGGCAGATTTCGACGCGTTTGCTGAGCAAACCGGCCACAAGCTTATCCGGGCCTGGAAAATCGAGAATGCTTATCATTTTTTGCTGGAGAAACGCGCCAAGCGACGTTAAATCGCCCCTCTGTTAAGACTGTTCGGCACCTTAAATAACCCTAAAGAAATCGTTGCAAGCTACCGATATTTGGATCGGTATATGAACAAGATTCAGTCACTGTTCTGCCCGGAAGGGCAGCGCGCGGCTTAAAGATAGGGTAAGCAAACGTGGATCTCGCGACACTCATTGGTTTAATTACGGCTTTTGGCATCGTGATGTCGTCCATCGTGTTGGGCGGCGATGTAATGGTTTTCGTGAACATCCCGTCTCTGCTGGTCGTGGTTGGTGGAACTATCGGCGCCGTGATGATGAAGTTTACGCTTGGACAGTTTCTTGGCGCCTTCAAGGTAGTCATGAAAGCCTTTTTAAGTAAGCTTGATAACCCAGAAGACCTAATTAGCCAGTCAGTGGAAATGGCGAACGAAGCGAGAAAGGGTGGTTTACTTGCACTCGAAGGCAAAGAGGCGCCCAATGAATTCATGGCCAAAGGCATTCAACTAATGGTCGATGGACACGAACCCGAGGTTATTCGTCAAACTTTGATCACTGATATGAATATCGCGATTTCTCGCCACGAAATCGGCAAGAAGATATTCTCATCCATGGGCGATACAGCGCCGGCGATGGGCATGATTGGCACCCTCATTGGTTTAGTACAGATGCTCTCTAACATGAGCGATCCTAAATCGATTGGGCCTGCTATGGCTGTCGCGCTACTAACAACGTTGTACGGCGCGATGATTGCCAACATTTTTGCCTTGCCGCTTGCAGACAAGCTGGGATTGCGAGCGCAGGAAGAAAGAATGGTTAAATCGATGATTATCGATGGTTTGGGCGGTATCCAGGAGGGGCGCAATCCGCGCGTGATCGAAGAGTTGCTGAAAACATATCTGCCGTCCTCCAAACGTGCAGCGATAGGCGAGGGCGATTAGCTAAATGGCTGACGAGGGGCCACCCGAACAAGAAGAGGATGCCGGCGGCGGATGGATAATGACCTTCGCCGATTTGATGTCGTTGTTGATGTGTTTTTTCGTTTTGCTGTTGTCTTTCGCAGAACTCGATTTACTCAAATTCAAAGCAATTGCGGGTTCTATGAAGCTGGCCTTTGGCGTGCAGCGCGAGGTAAAAGCGCCAGACGTGCCAATGGGTACGAGTTTAATAAAAACAGAGTTCAGTCCAGGTAAACCCGAGCCAACTATCGTCAATCAAGTCAATCAAGTCACCGCTGATCCTAATAAGCAAACCTTGGAGTTGAGCGACGCCTTGCGCGATCCTGGACCAGGCGGTGACACCGGAGAGCAAGCCGAAAAATTTGAACAGACGCAAAAAGAGGCACAAAAACTAGTCGAGGCTTTCAAAGATGAGCTTGATGCCGGGGTATTACAAATTGAAACCCGCGGCTATACGATCACAATTAGAATCAAAGAAAAAGCCTCTTTCCCTTCGGGCCAAGCGACATTCCGTCGGGCTTTTATGCCGGTTATCAAAAAGTTGCGGACATCTTTGGCGAAAGTCGAAGGCAAAATTGTTGTCGCTGGCCACACTGACAATATTCCGATAAAAACCGCGCGTTTTCGTTCAAACTGGGACTTGTCAGCTGCTCGTGCCGTCTCGGTGTTGCACGAATTGATAGCGGACCAGGGTTTGGACTCTAAACGTCTAATTGCAGAAGGGCGCGGCGACGCTGATCCCTTGGTGCCGAATGATACCGCCGCCAACCGGGCATTGAACCGACGCGTAGAACTGACCATTGTGCAGCCAAGCGGTGAAGCTGATCCGGTTGAAGAACCATTAGCCATGATCGGCGGTGGCCCGGCGAGTAATGACACCGAGAATTCGGGGGATGCCGCCGGGACAGCGCCTAATGAGTTGCCCGCAAGTGCTTCCGAGGATAATGCCAGCGCGGCAAATAGCGGTTCAGATAAAGCAAACGACGATACTGCGCCCGAGCCGTCCGCGTCATCCAGCACTGAAGAAACGGCATCTTCAGCCGTTAAAAATGAAGGCTAGAGCAATGTCAGCATTGGTATTCAACTAAACATGAACGAAGACCGCCGCAAATATTTTCGCATCCAAGACTCGGTCATGATCCGATACCGAGTTATCAGCGAAGTCCTGGAGGAGTCTGCCCACCGGGATGCCGAATTGAACCAGATTAAAATTGAAACCGCGCGCGCTGCATTGTTCGGGATTGAGACTGATTTTCAAGAGTTATGCGGAAATTTAGCATTGGAACAGCCAGCAACTGCGGACGTATTGCAGATGCTGAATCGAAAAATCAACCTGTTGGAGCGGGTTATTTCGGGTCAGGTCCTGCACGCCTCTCCATCATCATTCGACAATCTTCAACATGAAACGAAATTGGTCGACCTAAGCGGGGGAGGCATGTCGTTTACAGCTGATCATCGAGTTGAATCAGATGCAAGGCTCATCATCGATCTGGTATTGCTACCTAGCCACGATCCAATGAGAGTATTCGGTAAGATTGTCCACTGTCAGCCGGTGTTAGAAGATCAATACAGATTAGGCGTGGAGTTCACCGAAATTTCTAACCAAGATCGTGAACGCCTGGTTAGACACACCTTACAACGTCAAGCTGAGCAAATTCGTCTGGACAAGATTGCCGAGGCAATTCCGCAGGCGCCTGAAGAACACTAACTTGTCGGTAGTCGCCATTAGGCTTTTGGCAGTGTAACGCCCGACTGATTTTGATATTTCCCGCCGCGGTCGGCGTAGGAGGTTTCGCAATCCTCATCAGATTCCAAGAAGATCACTTGGGCGACCCCTTCATTCGCATATATTTTCGCCGGCAAGGGCGTAGTGTTTGAGAATTCCAGGGTCACGTAACCTTGCCACTCTGGTTCTAAGGGGGTCACATTCACGATGATTCCACATCGCGCGTAGGTCGATTTGCCCAAACAGATGGTTAGTATGTTGCGGGGTATTCGAAAAAACTCAACAGTTCTCGCGAGCGCGAACGAATTTGGCGGAATCACGCAGACATCTTGGTTGATATCGACAAAGCTCTCTGAATCGAATTTTTTTGGATCAACGACGGCGGAGTGAATATTGGTAAATACTTTAAACTCCGGTGCGCAGCGTATGTCGTAACCGTAGCTCGACGTGCCGTAGGAGATCACCCGAGAGCCATCTACGTTGCGGATCTGTTGCGGTTCGAACGGTTCTATCAAGCCATGTTCGGCGGCCATTGTCTTAATCCAGCGATCGGATTTTATGGGCATAGCACCTGTACTCTGTTTGGGAAACTCCGATCAGGTGTGGATGGATGTTGTGACCCCATCACCCAAACGAAGGCTCCAGTATTTAGTTAAGAAAATTACGTTTGTTGAACAACAATATTCGGGAATTTCGCGGAATAGTCTTTTGCCCTAATGGCAAGTTTACCGGCCACACGACGGGCAATTTCCCGATATATTTCGCTGGTGCGCGAATCCGGATCAAAGGCCACCGTGGGCTTACCGGCATCGACCCCTTGCCGGATATCCATTGACAGCGGCAGAGCGCCGAGCAAATCAACTGAATATTGTTGAGCCATCGATTCGCCGCCACCGGCGCCGAAAATGTGCTCCTCGTGGCCGCACTGGCTGCAAATATGCACGCTCATATTTTCGACAATACCCATGACAGGCACATCGACTTTCTCAAACATTTTTAAGGCTTTTTTTGCATCAAGGAGCGCAATATCCTGCGGTGTGGTGACGATGATCGCGCCACTTAGCGGTATTTTTTGCGACAGGGTGAGTTGAATATCGCCGGTGCCAGGGGGCAAATCGATTAGTAGATAATCTAAATCTTGCCAATTGGTGTCGTTGATCATTTGTTCGAGCGCACCGGTTGCCATTGGCCCCCGCCAAATCATGGGGGTTTCTTCGTCGATCAAATTACCAATAGACATAGATTGAATGCCGAACGTGATTTTGGGCTCCATTGATTTACCGTCGCGCGATTCGGGTTTCCCGACGGCTCCTAACATACGCGGTTGACTAGGGCCGTAAATGTCTGCATCCAGCACACCCACGTTCGCGCCCGCATCTCGCAACGCCAGGGCTAGATTCGTTGTCGTGGTCGATTTACCAACGCCACCTTTGCCCGATGCGATAGCAATCGTGTTTTTAACGTTTGGCATGCGTTTGGCGCCGGTTTGCACGGCATGCGCGGTGACTTTGCTAGTAATATCCACATTGACGCTGATATCGGACGATATTTCCGCGACCGCCTCACCGATCATCGCTTTCAAGGTGTCCTCGTAACCGCCAACCGGGAACCCCATTTCGATCTGGATACGTGCCGCGCCGTCGCTAATTTCAACCCGCTTCAGGCAGCCGGCGGTGGCGAAATCGACGCCCATATTGGGCTCTACAATGCTCGCTATTTTTTGTTCCAGATCTTCTTTCGTCGGTGCCATTATGCTTCCCACAGGATTAAGCGCACTATTTTACACAAATCGCCGAGAGCGGCGCGGCTCGGCCTTTTTGTTTAAAATGTGTGCAAGCCGGTTGATTTTACGCAGTCGACCAAGAATTCTTCGCTCAGCAAATAACTAGTCGGAAATATTTAGGTGCAAACTACCCCCCGCCGCATTCTCGTCACGAGCGCATTGCCCTATGCGAATGGGCCGATTCACATCGGTCATTTAGTGGAATATATCCAAACAGATATTTGGGTCAGATTCCAAAAAATGCGCGGACACGAATGCTATTACGTGTGCGCTGATGATGCACACGGCACACCGATTATGCTGCGTGCCGAACAGGAGGGTATATCGCCGGAAACCCTAATTGAGCGAGTTAACGCGGAGCATCAGGCAGATTTCGCCGATTTCGGTATCGTATTCGACAACTACCACTCAACTCACTCGGACGAAAACCGAGAAATTTCCGAGTTGATTTATTCGCGTCTCAACGCCGGTGGGTATATCTCGCGACGAAGCGTCCGCCAGGCTTACGACGCGGAAAAAGAGATGTTCCTACCCGATCGTTTCGTTCGTGGGGCATGCCCCGTTTGTAAGACACCGGATCAATATGGTGATAGTTGCGAGAATTGCGGCGCGACTTACAGTCCCAGTGAATTGCTTGACGCCGTCTCAGTCGTGAGCGGCACTGCGCCTATCGAGCGCGAATCGGAGCATTTGTTTTTTCGCTTGGGTGAGTTTGAATCTTTTCTGAAATCCTGGCTCGAACAGCACGATTTGCAAGCAGGTGTTGTCAATAAATTAGAAGAATGGTTCGAAGCCGGGCTAAAAGATTGGGATATTTCTCGAGATGCGCCTTATTTCGGATTTGAGATTCCGGGTGAGAGCGACAAGTATTTCTACGTGTGGTTAGACGCACCGATTGGTTATTTTGCGAGTTTTAAAAATTATTGTGACAAACACGATATCGATTTTGATGCGTTTGTGAATAAAGACAGTGAGACGGAGCTTTATCATTTTATTGGTAAAGACATCATGTATTTCCACACCTTGTTTTGGCCTGCCATGCTGCATGGCGCGGGATTTCGTGTCCCAACGAACGTCTTCGTGCATGGGTTTCTCACTGTCGATAAGCAAAAAATGTCCAAGAGGCGGGGTACGTTCGTGATGGCGCGAACCTATTTGGAGCACTTAAACCCAGAATACCTGCGTTACTATTTTGCGGCCAAGCTTGCTCCTAATGTCGAAGATTTAGATTTAAATCTGGAGGATTTTCAGCAACGCGTCAATTCAGATCTGGTGGGTAAAGTTGTCAATATTGCGAGTCGTTGTGCCGGCTTTATCAATAAAAAATTTGACGGCACTTTGGCGAGCGAATTCGATGGCGTCAACCTAATTGAAGAAGTTGCCAGCGCGGCGGATGCGATAGCTACTTTTTACGAGTCGCGCGAATTTGCCAAAGCCATGCGCGAAATCATGCGGCTTGCCGACCGGGCTAACCAATACATTGACGACAAAAAGCCCTGGCAAATGGCTAAAGACGCTTCTTTGTCCGAACAAACTCATCAAGTTTGTTCAACGGGTATCGCTTTATTCCGGTTATTGATGATCTATCTGAAACCAGTTTTGCCCGCTACGGCGGAAAAAGCTGAGAGTTTTCTGAACGTAAGTCCATTGCGCTGGGCCGACGTAACTGGCGATGTTACCGGTCATCCGATCAATAAGTTTTCGCCATTGATGCAACGGGTAGAGCGAAAAACCGTCGCCGCAATGGTAGAGGCAAGTAAGGAAGGGGAAAGCATGTCGAGCAAACCAACAAACGATGAAGCGCAAGTGGCTGCGGACAACACGATTTCGATAGAGGATTTCCAAAAGATTGACTTGCGGGTCGGCAAAATTATTGACGCTGTCCAAGTTGAGGGCGCAGACAAGCTTTTGCAATTAACAATCGATCTTGGTGAGGGCAAGCATAGAAACGTGTTTGCCGGCATCAAGGCCGCCTATGAAGCGCAAACATTGCTTGGCCGAAACGTGGTGGTAGTCGCCAATTTGGCGCCGCGGAAAATGCGTTTTGGCGTTTCCGAAGGCATGGTCTTGGCAGCCGGGCCTGGCGGAGAAGATATATTTTTACTTACCGTTGACGAAGGCGCTGAGCCCGGCATGCCGGTCAAGTAGCGTATCCGATCGCGTACTGTCGATTCAAACGAATCTTCCTAGCAATGCTCGTTAGGCTAGTAATACTAATTTCTGTCAATTCGGTCGTGATACTTTTTCCGATAATAAACTATCTGCGCAGGATTAATGCGCTGCTGATTACTGCGGCTTGCATAACGCCTGCGAAATCGCGGGGTTAGCCGCACGCGCGTGACCGAAGCATGTTATTCGTAATATTGCTACTCACCACCTGTGTCTGCGTGTTCCACGATACAGGAGCATTTACGATTTCAGTTTTTTCTAAAATAACAACCATGGTTCCCTTATTTACCTGGTGCGCGGGCGTTTTTTTATATTCGCTCTACTGTTAGAGGGGATAAATTATTTTGAAAGCGTTTGATTTTTAGTTGCGGATAACGCGTATTAATTTTTGCTGAGAGTATTGTGGACAAAAAACAACGCAGCTTATTTTTTCGGCGACTAAAAAAACAAAACCCAAATCCAACGACCGAACTCAAATACGCGTCTCCTTTTGAATTATTGATTGCGGTCATTCTCTCGGCGCAGGCAACCGATGTTAGCGTGAACAAAGCGACCGAGCAGTTATTCAAAGACGCACCCGATCCTAAAAGTATGCGTGCCTTAGGCGTTGCCAGATTAAAAACCTACATTAAAACGATTGGCTTGTTTAACACCAAGGCAGCTAACGTAATAAAGACTTGCGGCATTTTAGTTGATGAGTACGCGGGCGAGGTCCCTACCCAGCGCGAGGCCTTAGAAAAATTGCCGGGCGTTGGGCGAAAAACTGCAAATGTGGTTTTGAATACGGCGTTCGGACAATCGACGATGGCCGTAGATACGCATATTTTTCGGGTTTCTAATCGGACGGGATTGGCGCCAGGTAAAACGCCGTTAGAAGTGGAGAAAGGGCTGTTAAACAACATTCCCAAAACTTATTTGAAGGACGCGCACCACTGGCTGATTTTGCATGGCCGTTACACGTGTATTGCGCGACGGCCAAAATGCCAGCAGTGCGTAGTTGAGGAAGTTTGTGGATGGTCCGATAAAGCGTCGTATTTAAGCGCGTAAGAGGCTTAGCTCGCTCGCTTGCTTGCTTACATACACTGAGCAAAATTTTGACTACTATTCTAATCAAGTAAATAGGCTTGGATAGAAACCACGATGACGGAACGCCGTACGGAATCGTGAAAATTAATTCCCTGATAAATGTTTGTCCAAAATAGCAATGAATCTCGCCAATTTTTCATCGGCGTGAGAAATAAGCTCGTTGGTGGAGAAATTCTTCAACCATTAGAATCGATGGTCGCTACGATCTTGAGTGCGCACCCTGAATACGACGACTTACTGGCAGATCAAGCAAAGGCACTTTCCGATGAATATATCTCCCAGCACTATGACATGAATCCCTTTCTGCACCTCAGTCTACACCTTGCTTTGCAGGAACAGCTTGATACGAATAGACCGACAGGCATTAAGGCAATTTTTCAAAACCTCAAACTACGAGGTTTCGGCGATGAACATTTTGTGAGGCATAAAATGATGGAATGTTTGGCAGAAAGTCTATACAAAGCTCAAATGTCGCAGTCGGCGCCCGATCAGGCGGATTATTTGCGTTGCTTGAAGTCGATTTAAATCGAGAGAATTAGCGGAATTTGTTGGAGTTTTTGAAACTATGGACAATCAATCGCTAGCCGGTTCGTTACTAAAAGACACCGCGTATTCGAACGAGGGACTCGCGGGTTTGTTAGCCGACGTGACTCACGAGTTCGCAAGCTCCCTCAATATTGAGGAAACGCTGCAAAACGCAATCGACCAAATCATCGTTTATCTGAATGCGGAAGCCGCCTCCATTTTTTTATTGGAAGAGGATCAGCAAGCCATTGTGTGTCGCAAATGCGCGGGACCGGTCGATATCACAGGTCTCCAGCTCAGACCTGATCAAGGAATCGTGGGAAAGACGATCGCTGAAAATAACGCGCAGATTGTTCGTGATGTGCGAGAAGACGAGAACTTTGCTGCGGCCGTCGATGCTGATACTGGCTTCGAGACGAGATCCATTATGTGTGCCCCACTGACGGTGCGCGGACAGTGTATTGGTGCGCTTGAATTAATCAACAAACGTAGCGGTGACAGACTTTTTGCCGCGAGCGACATGCATTTAGCGACAGCCGTATCTTCCGCGGCGGCGCTGGCCATACACAATGCCCGAATGGCGCAGGCGCTGGTCGAACAAGAGCGGGTTCGCAGAGAACTTGAACTTGCCAGACAAATTCAAGAAAGCTTGTTGCCGACGCCGGGCGAAGCGGAATTTCCAATTCATGGGATCAATATCCCGGCGCGAGAAGTGTCTGGCGATTTTTATGATTTTTGCGCAGTGAGCGACAATCGGATTTATTTTTCCTTGGCCGATGTGTCCGGAAAGGGTATGAACGCGGCGCTTTTAATGGCTAAGACAACGAGTTTGTTACGTTGCCTAGCTAAAACAGAAACCGATCCGGGCGCTTTGCTCACGAAAGTCAACCGAGAAATTTGTGAAACTGCTTCCATGGGCATGTTCGTGACCATCGTTGTGGGCTATGTGAATACACAAAGCGGTGCGGTGCATTTCACCAATGCGGGCCATCAACCGCCGTTACAGTGGTTAGGTAATGGTGAATACGCCGAATTTGCAGCTAGCGAGCCGCCTGTCGGTATCGTCGCGGACCTTGAATTCACGACTCAAGCGATGACGCTTGCTGACGGCCCGCTGTATTTATTTACCGATGGGCTGAGTGAGGCCCGGGACTCAGAGGGCGAGGAATTAGGGGTTGATGGATTGTGTGAAATAGTCACGGATTGCGAAACTTATCCTGCGAAAGAACGTCTAGCGGAAATAGTGAAGCGCTTGACGGCAATGGACCGACAAATCAATGATGATGTCACGATGTTGGTAATCGAAGAATGAACCATGGTGAAAGATAGCTCTTTCGAGCTCGAATTCTCGGCCGATCCGCGCAAATTGCGCATGGTGCGCGAGCAAGTGCAAAGCGCTTGCGAATCCTTTGGGTGCGATAAGAAAACCGTATCCGACGTTGTCATTGCCATTAACGAAGCCTGCATGAATGTTATCCAGCATGCCTATAAGGGCGATAGTGCTGGCGAAATAAAATTGGGCATACACATCGCTGGTGAACGTTTATGCGTAGAAATTCAAGATTACGCTGAGCCGGTGGATAGGAATGCGATCAAACCGCGAAACCTAGACGACGTGAAGCCCGGTGGTTTGGGCACGCATTTCATCCAAGAGATCATGGACCAAATCGAATACGAACATCTGCAAGATAATGCGGGCAACCGACTTGTGATGAGTAAGAAATTAGGCGACGGCGAATAGACGGGTGGTAGAGATAGTAGGTCGGAAACAGCTGGCTTGGAGATAGAATTGTTTCGAATAAGCTTCGAACAACGCATAACGTTCGCTAAGCTTCCCGCACATTGGTTCACCTACATCTGTCAAAACATCATCGAATCCAACGAACCGCATAGCGGGGCATGACTATAAATTGTTATCATTAGGGGCGAGGCGAGAGACTTTGGGACTCTGTGACGCTGATGCGAACTATACAAGGTCAGTAATATGGCATATGAAATAAAGCAGGATAAAGGATATTCGATAGTGCTTTTAACAGGAGACGTTGATTTGTCTTGTTCTCCTGATGCGCGAAAAGTTATCCTGGAGTGCTTAGAGGCGTCCCACAACACGCTGGTAGATTTATCAGACGTTGCTTATATTGACAGCTCCGGCGTTGCCAGCTTGGTCGAGGGCTACCAAACGGCAAAGAAAAAAGAGTTGCTTTTCGGTTTGGTCGGCGTGAGCGAACCTGCTATGAATGTACTCGAACTCGCGCGCTTAGATAAAGTTTTTCCCATCTATCCCGACATTGAGGCTTGCGTAGAAGCGAATGGCTAACTCCGCTGGTGCGGGCGTTAAACAAACTGTCGAAAATATCGGTCGCGGTTCTCTATCGTTAATAGAGGAATTTGGCTACTACTTGGCCTTAGTGGTCGAGAGTATCTATTGGATCGTCATCGGGCCTTTTAAAAAGCAGCCCGTAAAAATTAGCGCTACTGTTGCGCAAATGGTCGAGATCGGTCTTTCGGCTTTGCCTATCGTTTTTATCCTGTCATTTTCAATTGGCGTTATGTTGGCGATTCAAGGTATTCATACGTTGAAACAATTTGGCGCTGAAGAGCAAGTGGTGCTGGGTATCGCGCTATCTGTAACGCGCGAGTTCGGTCCTTTGATCACCAGTATTCTAGTGGCCGGCAGAACCGGGTCGGCGCTCGCAGCAAAAGTTGGCACCATGCAGGTGAATCAAGAAATCGATGCCTTGCGAGTAATGGGCATTAATCCAGTACGTTACTTGGTATGCCCGGTTGTTATCGCCATGGCTGTAATGCTGCCTAGCCTCACTTTGTTTTCCGACTTAGCAGCGATGTTCGGCGGCGCGGTTTATTGCAAACTCGGATTGGGTTTGAGCTACGTGGCGTATTGGGATCAGGCTGCGGCGTTTCTGCAGGCGAATGATATTTTGCAGGGCTTGATCAAGAGCTTGGTCTTCGCAGTAATCATTACGCTGGTTGGCGTTTCAAATGGGTTTTCAGTTAGCGGCGGGGCTGAGGGTGTTGGTCGATCCACGACCCGGTCGGTCGTGCTAGCCATTTCTTATATCGTGCTTGCCGACATGACCTTCACTTATTTCCTTAACAAGTAATCGAGCTTCCATGGCTGCTGCGATCGAAGTCAAGCAATTGGTCACCCACTACGGGACTCGCAAAATTCTCGACGATATCGATCTCACGATTGAAGATCGCGAAATTATGATCATCATGGGGGGTAGTGGCTCAGGGAAAAGTACCTTGTTGCGCCATTTATTGGGTCTTCACACGCCGACCAGTGGCAGTATCAGTCTCCTAGGCGTGGATATCACCACTGCTTCGTCGTCGCAGCTGCATGAGTTACGACGAAATATGGGGGTTTCTTTCCAGGGTGGCGCCTTATTGAGTTCCATGACGGTGGGAGAAAACGTGCAACTGCCGCTGCGTGAACATACCGATCTCGACGATGCCACGATGGGTATTATGTCTCGGCTTAAGTTGGAACTCGTCAATTTGGGTGGTTTTGAGCACTTAATGCCCTCGCAGCTGTCCGGCGGTATGATCAAACGGGCAGCTTTGGCTCGGGCGATTGTCATGGACCCCAAATTGCTGTTTTTTGACGAACCTTCGGCCGGTCTTGACCCCGTTGCCGCCTCGGAACTCGACGACCTCATCCTCAAACTGCGCGAATCTATGAACATGACTATCGTAGTAGTCACGCACGAGCTAGATAGCGCTTTTAAAATAGCCGATCGGATAACTGTATTGGATCACGGGAAAATACTCATGAGCGATACGGTTGAGGCGGTAAAACACTCTAAAATTTCTAGAGTGCAAGATCTGTTGAACCGGCGGTCCCGCCATGAAGAAATTAATGCAGAAGATTACTTAAATCGCTTGACTGGTGAGATAACCGACTAAACTTAAGGGTGGGTTATGTTGGTTTAGGGGCATCCGTAACCCGAGATGTGGGGCTTTCATTGTAGCGGGCCGCGAAAAACACAAAGAAGTCATGCTATTCAACTCAGGTAGTGAGATTGCAAGGTGAGGCCAGGGCAATTATCGATTCGCTCTGGTCTGGCTGAAGGAATGGCTGTTGCGTGTCAGGCTACCGGTGGTTTGAAAAAATTCGAAATGAATGGGGATTCCAAGTTTGAAACGCGAGCAAATTAACTATTTTGCAGTCGGGATATTTGTTCTGACGATGCTCGCGGGTGTGTGTGTGTGTGTCTGTGTGTGTGT
>JBCCFA010000024.1:0-18676 GCA_039029975.1 Pseudomonadota bacterium | reverse complement strand
GGGTGGTAAAGTCGAGCCGACCGCTTGTATTGAATCCGCGTTTAAGTTTTTGCTGGAACGCGAATCTAAGTCAGATATCTTACCGAGTTTCGATATCAATGTGATTAACATGTCCTTCCCAAGTTTCGAGAAAGAATTCAGTAACTACTTATAACCGTCCACCTAAATAATTACAGAATACTATTTAGGCCATCCCGAAGCAGGTCTCCACGCCAGCCCTCCAACAGCGACGATTTAGACCTGTCTCGCGCGAGTTTCTCCATCACTTTTCTGTTCGCTAACAATGTGGAGTTGATACCCAGCTCAGCCGCCGAACCCTTGATAAAATCGCTAATCTTTTTGTAGCGTTTTTTCTGCTCTGGGTCTAAACCCCGGGCTCGGTAATAAGGATTTTCGCCACTTTCGTGCCGACTCGATTCCAATACGCTGGCGACGCTATCTTGCCAGCGTTTTAGCTGTTTGTTCGTAATGATGCCATCTCGCTGTAAATCGATGAGAGATTTCCCGGGGTCTTCTGCGAGCATCATAAGCGCGGCATCTTTCAATATCCAACTGCGCGGTAAATTCACTTTCTGCGCTTCGCTTTCGCGCCATTCTGCCAGGGCGGACAGGGTAGCGAATGCCTGTGATTCTAAATTGCCGACACCTTTGACCTTTTGCCAGGCCTCATCAGGGGCAACGAGGTAAATAGATTTGTCGCGTAGTTGCTCGCTATCTTCCAAAAACCAGTCGTAACGGCCTTGTCGCCGTAGGTCTAACTCCAACTTTTCCTTTAGCGGCAATAGATAGAAGACATCGTTTAGCGCATATGCTATTTGCGCGTCTTTGAGCGGTCTTGCCGCCCAGTTCGTTCGCGTTTGAGATTTATCCAAAGAAACCTGCAGCATCGACTCAACAAGCGACGCATACGATATTTGATCGGGGTGACCGGTAAAAGTAGCCGCGAGTTGAGTATCGAATATTGGCGCGGGTACTTCATTCAGCAATAAACAAAATATCTCGAGATCTTGTCGCGCTGAATGCAAAATTTTCGTTAATTTTGGCGAAGCTAATGCGTCAAGTAGCGGCGTGAGGTTGGTGATCGAAAGCGCATCAACACACCAGGCTTTGCGACTGCTAGCGATTTGAATTAAACACAACTCCGGGTAATAGGTTTTTTCCCGCATAAATTCGGTGTCAACACTAACGACTTTCTCGCCAAGCAAATCCGCCACCATGAGCCCCAATTCGCTATCCGTCTCAACATAATGAGATTCGAGATTAGTTGCTGATGCAGAATGGAGAAGAGGCATTGTTGAGACTTTGCAGCGCTAGAATGGCTAAAAATGGTTGAAAAATAGGTTTTTAGTTACTTTGAAGGAACAATTGCAAAAAGCCATAAAGTTTCACAATTCCGCCGAATTGGCTGGGAATTTCTCAGCGATTATGGGTCAAATAAGCTACAATTTGCGCTCAGCTATTAAGGATCCGTTTCGTTGACGTTTAAAAATCTCGTCGCTGTCTCTACCGCGATCATACTCGTTTCCACTGCATTTATCGCCACGCACGCGGCAACCCCGGTGGTGGCAATCGATTCCTTAAAACCGGAAGCCCAACATCGCAGAGCGACGCGCATCATCACGCATCTGATCGCCAACTACCACTACAAACGGACGCCGCTTAACGATTCATTATCTCATCAGATACTCGATAAATACCTGGAAGTTCTAGACCCGACAAAGAGCTACTTAACAGCTGAGGATGTTGCCACCTTTTCCGAACATTCGAACCGCTTTGACGATTACTTACGCTATTCCGATTTACAGATTGCTTATGATATTTTCATTCGCTACCGCGAGCGTCTGGAAAATCGAGTTGCCAGCGCTATCAAACTATTGGATTACAAATTCGATTTCACAAAAGACGAGAGCTTCGAATTCGACAGAGAAGAAGCCGCATGGGCTGCGGATCTACCGGCCCTTGACGAGCTGTGGCGCAAACGCGTAAAAAACGATTTGCTGGCCTTGGAGCTAGCCGGCGATAATTTCGCGGAAGCAAAAAAGAAACTTAAACAACGCTACGAAGGCATTGCTCGGCGTAAGTCCCAGCTAGACAGCGAAGATGTATTTCAAACGTTTATCAACGCTTACACCACTTCAATAGACCCTCACACGGCTTACTTTTCGCCGCGCACTTCGGAAAATTTCCGAATTCGAATGAGTCTGTCTCTCGAGGGAATTGGCGCCGTCCTGCAAAGCGAAGATGAATACACCTTAGTACGAGAAATCGTCCCCGGCGGACCTGCCGATCTCGCCGGTGAACTACACGCCGACGACCGCATCATTGGCATTGGCCAAGGAGACAAAGGAGAGCTTGTTGACGTCATTGGTTGGCGATTAGATGACGTGGTTGATTTAATTCGCGGCGACAAAGACTCAATCGTTCGTCTACAAATCTTACCGAAAGCGGTGGGCACCGACGGCCCCAGCGAAGTGATTAGTATTAGACGCGATAAGATCAAGCTCGAGGAGCAGGCGGCGAAGAGCTCCATTCTAGAAGTCACTGGCGACTCGCGCGCGGTCAAAATCGGCGTGATCGAAGTCCCGACCTTCTACATGGATTTCGAAGCGCGGGCGCGTGGCGATAAAGACTTCCGTAGTACCACACGTGATGTTCGAAAGTTACTTGATGAACTTCAGTTAAAGCAAATCGATGGTTTAATTGTCGATTTACGAAGCAACGGTGGCGGCTCATTAAGCGAAGCAACCGATCTCACCGGCCTGTTCATTGATAAAGGACCGGTTGTCCAAGTCCGAAATTCGCAAGGGCGCGTTCAGCTCGAACGAGATACCGATCGCGGTGTCGCTTACGCCGGCCCAATGGCCGTACTGGTAAATCGTAACAGTGCATCTGCATCTGAAATTTTTGCCGGCGCGATCCAAGATTATGACCGCGGCTTGGTGCTCGGCGAACCGACCTTCGGCAAAGGGACCGTTCAAAACTTAGTTGACCTAAATCGCTACGACGATTCCATGGAAGGCAAGTTGGGTCAGCTTAAAGCGACAATAGCGCAGTTCTTTCGCGTCGCGGGCGGCAGCACGCAACACAAAGGCGTTGTTCCAGATATTAATTTCCCTACCGCACTCAGTAGCGAAGATCACGGCGAGCGTGCCTTAGATAACGCCCTGCCCTGGGATTCCATTGCCGCAGCACGATACAACAAATCTGTCTCGGAGCATCCTAGTATTAAGCTTTTGCGAGAGCAGCATGAGCGCCGGGTAGCTGAAGACCCAGCCTTTCAAGCGCTGCTCGCCCAAGAAGCCGCTATCGAGGAAGCCCGGCAGCTGCGGTCTATCTCACTCAACAAACAACAAAGGGAATCCGAGCACGAACGGAAGAAGCTTGAGCAGCGCGCGCGCGAGAATGAACTCCGTGTCGCTAAGGGCCTCGATGCGTTGCCGGCAAACCCCGATGATGATCCCGAAGAAGATAACGATAAGGATGACGAGCCGGAAATCGATTTACTGCTCGATGAAGCCGCTAATGTCCTAACGGATTGGATAATTGGCACTTCAACCGGCAAACGCCTAGTCGAAAACTTCGATTTGAAAACCAAAATCGCCGATAACAAAACTGATACGCGCGCGGCGCAAGCCAAGTAATCGCTCCGCGCTATCCCTCTCTAGGGCTGTTAAGCATTCGATAATGCATCGAAGCTTGCGATTAAATCGTCAAGACTAAAACGCGCATTCGCTCCACTTGGATTGGGGCTAACAAATATTTTGTAAGGCATGTTGCTATCAGCCATTTCCCCCCACGATGCCTGGATAGTACTCGTCACGCAGCTGTATTTGATAAACGCCTTGGCGACGGTCATTCCTTGAAACCAAAGCACGCGCGGCCCGCATAGCGCAATATTTGACAGCAAAACTCTCGTGCCGATTTCAAAATCAGCCGCCGTTAAGTCGCTCGCCCGAGGCGTCGGTTTTTTCACGATGTCGGTAAAACCGATGCGATCTTTGTTTAGCATCTCAAACATGCTGGCAATAGAAGGTTCTCGTCGCTCGCTAACCAACTTAGATCGGTTTAAGGCAGGCCAAAAACGATTGTTTGCTGTTGCGAACGGGTAGCCCACAGCAACCGAGGTCGGCGACGGGTTGATACCCACGGACATGATTTCGATACCCGAATTTAAATAATCTGGGAGCGTATCGCTAAGCATCTTTTAGAAATTCAGATCACCGCGCAACGATCAAGGCGACACCTAAAATCATGACGAAGCTCGCGACAAGGTTGCCGGCCAAGTTCTTCTCTTTAAACAACCACGCGCCAAGTAGCAAACCAAAAATCACGCTCGTGCGTTTAACAGCAACCATATAAGACACTTCTACCAATTGGATTGCCAAAAAATGACTCAACACCATTAGTGACATCGCGGCGCTGACCATCATTGCCGGCACAGGGCGGCGGTGAATAATGCGAAATACCGGGCGCCGTCGCACGAGCATCATGCCTAACACGCTACTGCCAAGCAAAAACGCATAGAACGGACCAAATTGTTCAGCCGGCATGAATGCTAGGGCACCCTTTCCAAGGGTCGCTGTCATGCCAAAGATAAAGGCAACCATTAACATCAAGCGCGGACCGGATTCCTTGAAAAGGAAACGAATTGGCGCCAACGCGCCTTCTGCGTGTGCGTCCGTATTCAGTCTGTAGGCGCCTGCAGCGACCAGCACAATCCCTACTAAGCCCTGCGCAGAAACTTCCTCACCCAAGAGTAAAAAACTAGTCAATGCGCTAAACGCCGGTGCTAGACCTAAATAAGGCAGCGTATGTGATAAAGGCGCACTAGTAATTGCCCGGGAGTACAAGAACAAGGCGATAATGTCTAAGCATGCTAAACAGGCTAGCCACAGCCAAAAAACGCGACTGTCGGGGATCTGCGTATTTGCAAACACCCATGGCGACATCGCCAAGCCGGTCAACACAACCCGCACAACCAAAGTATCCCAAATGTCGACATCGGAAAAAAAACGTTTTGTAGCCGCATCGGCTGCGGCTACCGAAACCGCACTAATTAAGGCGAGCACGACCCAGTTCGTCATAAGCGCAATGTAATGTTTTCGCTATTCCAAAACGACAATTGATTTTTACCCGCAGCGCGCTAGAGTGAGACTCGGTCAAAGCAATCGCAATTAACGACCGACGAGACCGGTCCATTCTACAGGGGGCAGAACCGTGGCTACAGGATTTTGTCATGACAGCCGGTTTGAACGGCACAAAACCGGACCGGGCCATCCGGAGAAACCTGCTCGGATGTCTTCCGTGTTGGCGCACATCGACCAACAAGCTTGGCGCCATCAATTATCAGAAGTTGAAGCCAGCCTGGTCGATTCGCAATGGCTACGCAGTGTGCACGACCAGGAATACATTAATCGTGCCGCGGCGGCTTGCAAAGCCGGTCACTCGCACCTGGATTCGATGGATGTTGCCATTTCAGCAGAATCTTTCGAGGTGGCTAGGCTAGCGGTTGGCGCGGGCTTGGCCGTTGCCGATGAAGTGATCAATGGCAATGTTTCGAACGGCTTCGCGCTGGTGCGTCCACCCGGCCATCACGCCGAAAACGACACGGCGCTGGGATTTTGTCTGTTTAACAACATCGCCATACTCGCGCGTTATCTTCAGCAAAAACACGGATTAGAGAAAATCGCGATCATTGATTGGGACGTTCACCATGGGAATGGTACACAACATACATTCGAATCGGATCCTAGTGTGATGTATGTGAGCACACACCAGTATCCCTACTATCCAGGTACCGGCGCCGCGGACGAACGCGGAGAAGGTCGCGGCAAAGGCAGTATCGTTAATTGTCCAATGCGGGCCAATTCCTCAGATGTCGATTACGAGCATGCGTTTAGTCGGGTAATCATGCCCGCGCTTGATACTTTCGCGCCGGACGCGGTGTTGATATCAGCCGGCTTTGATGCGCATCATGGCGATCCGCTGGCGGAAATATCCCTAACGACCAACTTTTTTGCTTGGATGACAGAGCGCATGTTGGAAGTTGCGGATAAGCACGCCGCGGGCCGGATCATTTCTCTGCTCGAAGGTGGTTACAATCTGTCCACACTGGGGTCCTGCGTGGAAGCCCATTTGAAAACCCTACTCGACGGCCAAGCGCCTTCAGCAGCATCATAGTTTGTTCGCTCAACCACAAGCTATTCTAGGGTTAGTCTTTATCTGTGTGCTTGCCTGGCTGGTAAGCGAACGGCGTGATGCAGCGCCGTTCAGATTAGTAATCATCTGCCTCGGCTTACAATTTTTTCTTGCTTTTCTATTAACCAAGACCATTGGATCTGAGTTCTTGTTTGTTGCCGTTGATTCGGTGGTAAGAACCCTAAATGATGCCACCCGCGCCGGCACAACTTTTGTATTCGGCTATATCGGCGGCGCCGAATCGCCGTTTGTTGTCGACGAATCGGCAAGTACCTTCGTGCTTGCGTTTCAGGCCTTGCCTTTAATCATTGTTTTAAGCGCTCTCACCTCCTTACTGAACTACTGGCGAATTTTACCCGCCATCATTGACACGCTAGCCAAAGGTTTGCAAACGGTCACCCCCATCAGCAGTGCCACCGCGTTCGCTTGTGTGGCTAATTTATTTATGGGCATGGTGGAATCGCCTTTGTTTATCAAATCCTATCTCACGCGATTGTCACGCAGCGATTTATTCATTTTAATGACTGTTGGCATGGCAACGATCGCCGGAACCGTGATGGTAATTTACGTCGGATTTCTAAATCCTGTATTGCCCAATGCCGCCGGCCATTTATTGACCGCATCGATCATTAGCATTCCGGCCGCTATCGCAATCGCTTGCATCATGGTGCCGTCAACTGAGGAAAACGTGAATGAACAACGCGTCGAACAGGCGAATGGACCGATTGTTTTTAGCGAATCAAATTCTGCGGTAGATGCCATCGTTCACGGCACCCAACAGGGTTTACAACTGTGTTTAGCCATCGCCGCCTTGCTTTTGGTATTTGTGGCACTGGTTGCGTTGTTAAATGCCATCATCGCGGCCGTATTTCCAAGCGTAAACGGTGCTGCGTTGAGCCTTCAAAGCATGGTCGGATACTTGATGACGCCAGTAGCCTGGTGACTCGGGATCCCCTGGGAAGAAGCACACTACGCCGGCGAATTACTGGGCATAAAATTGATACTCAACGAATTCATCGCGCTAAGTGAACTCGGCGCAGCGGTGGACGGTTTCTCTGAACGATCGACTCTGGTGCTGTCCTACGCGCTATCTGGCTTTGCCAATATCGGCAGTCTAGGCATCTTGATTGGGGGGTTGAGCACCATGGCGCCGACCCGGCGTATGGAAATCATCGAACTCGCGCCGCGGGCAGTAATATCGGGAACCCTGGCGACACTGATGACAGGCACAATCATCGCTTTACTGCATTAAACAAGGCGTTAGGTATAGCGCGCGCCAAGCAGTCACATTTTTGCACCTGCACAAAATGCTATAATTGACTGCGAATTAATAGCTTTATCGGTACTCCGTTGAAATTCATTGTCCGCCTAATCCTCATCGGCTGCGTGTCCGGCGTTCTTTGGTATGCCATGCAGACTCTGCAGGCGAAGAAACAGGCTGAATTAGCCGCCTTTGCCAACGCGCCACGACCGCTATCTGCCGTGGCTGCGGAAAGAGCCGAGATGATTGCTTGGCCACAGTTTATCGGGGCAGTAGGCGCGGTGAATGCCGTACAAGCAGTTGACGTTACGACCGAAGTCGCGGGCAAAATAACCGCCATTCGATTTGATTCCGGGCAGCACGTCAATCGCGGTGACGTGCTGTTGGAGCTTGATACAAGCGTGGCCGTCGCCCAACTCAATGGTCTGATCGCAGAACAGAAACTCAATGACCTCAACTACGCACGTTCGAGTCGTTTATTCAAAGAGAAAACCGTCTCTAAATCGGAGTTTGACATCGCTGCCGCCCGGCGCGACGAATCGTCGGCCTTAGTGCTCGCCCAGCGCGCTTCGATTGCGCAAAAAATCATCCGCGCCCCGTTTACGGGAAGACTTGGTATTCGTGCCGTCGACATGGGTGAATATCTTGAGCCCGGTATGAAAATTGTTGTTCTGCAATCTCTCGATCCGATATACGTCGACTTCGCGCTGCCTGAACGCTTCTTCCGTGATTTAGCAATAGAGCAAACAATCTCGTTTAGTGTTCAGGCCTACCCCGAAATGTCGTTCACCGGATCGGTCACAGCGATCGAACCGGGTGTGGATACCGCAACCCGTAACATTCGAATTCGTGCCAAAAGCGACAACCCGCAGGAGCAATTACGGCCAGGCATGTTTGCCGAAATTCAGCTATCGACAGGCGACGACAAAAAGGTACTCGCCATTTCCGAAACCGCGGTCGATTACACTCCCTACGGGAATTCCGTGTTCGTGATTGAGCAAGGCGATGGCGGCCTGCAGGTACAACGGGTGCAAATCGCTACCGGGGAAGTACGAGACGGGCGAATAGAAGTTTTGAGCGGTTTAACTGAAGGGCAACAAATTGTCTCGCTCGGACACAACAAACTGCGCAACGGCATGCCCGTGCGAGTCGACGAAGACGTGCCCCTAGGTGCAGTTCGCTAAATCTACCGGCGAATATACCATGAAATTTACAGATATTTTTGTTCAGCGCCCAGTGCTCGCTAGCGTCGTCAGCCTCATGATTTTGGTATTGGGCGTGCGCTCCATCGTCTCGCTTGATCTCCGGCAGTATCCAAAGACGCAGAATACCGTCGTTACCATTACGACCTCCTACCCTGGTGCTAGCGGTGAATTGGTGAAGGGATTCATTACCACGCCTCTGCAACAGGCTATTGCCGAAGCGGATGGCATCGATTTTTTAACCTCTAGTAGTCGTCAGGGTGTGTCGAAGATCGAAGCTTTCATGGAGCTTAACTACGATCCGAAAGATGCGGTATCGGAAATTCAGGCCAAAGTAGCGAGCCAGCGAAACGTCTTACCAACAGAGGCGGAAGACCCGGTAATAGACTCGCAAACTGGCGATACGTCGTCACTGATGTATATCGCCTTTATTGGCAACGGTATGACGCCATCGCAGGTCACTGACTACGTGCTACGCGTTGTTAGACCCCAGCTGCAGGCAATACCGGGCGTGGCGAAAGCAAACCTTTTTGGCCACAAGACCTTTGCCATGCGCATCTGGCTCGATCCCCGGCGAATGCGCGGCCACGGCGTAAATGCGGCAGACGTTCAGCGCGCACTGATCGACAACAACTACTTGTCGGGCGCTGGTGAAACGAAGGGAGAATATGTTGCGATAGATCTCAGTGCGACCACCGATCTACATCGCGCCGAAGACTTCGAGAACATTATCATCAAATCGTCAAACGGCTCGACAGTGCGCGTCGCCGACGTCGCGGATACGGAGCTTGGCGCGGAAGACTATGATTCGGGCGGCTGGTACAAGGGTCAAACGGCCATCTTTATCGGCATCGATCCGGTACCAGGGAGCAACCCGTTGGATGTGGCCAAGCGCGTCCATCAAACAATGCCGGAAGTTCGCGCTCAAATGCCGGCGGGACTCGAAACCCGCATCCCTTACGATGCCAGCGTATTTATTGAAAACTCCATTGAAGAAGTGTTCACCACTCTTGGAGAGGCCGTGCTCATTGTGCTGCTCGTGGTCTTCGTTTCGCTGGGTTCTGTCCGGGCCGCCGTTATTCCAGCCTTAGCCGTCCCGCTATCCCTGGTGGGCGCGTGCTTCTTAATGTTCTTGTTGGGATTTTCCATCAATTTACTTACCTTGCTCGCAATGGTGCTGTCTATCGGCTTAGTCGTAGACGATGCAATTGTCGTCGTTGAAAACGTGCACAGGCACATCGAATTGGGCAAAAGCGCGTTTGACGCCGCGATTATTGGCGCGCGCGAATTGTGGTTACCGATCCTCGCCATGACGACGACGCTGATGGCGGTTTACGCCCCGATTGGATTCATGGGAGGCCTGGTTGGTTCGTTGTTTATTGAATTTGCTTTCACCTTAGCCGCCGCGGTGCTTATTTCAGGCGTGGTAGCACTCACCTTGTCGCCTATGCTGTGCGCTCGCGTTTTTAAATCAAATCGCCACAGCTGGTTTGAAAATTTAGTCGAACGTTCGTTTGAGCTACTAAGTAAAGTTTACCGAGCCTGCTTAGCGCGCGCGCTAAATTTCGTCTCTGTGATTGTATTTTTCGGTTTGTCGGTGCTTGTCTGTATCTACATGTTATTCAACATGAGTCAAAAAGAATTAGCGCCCAGCGAAGATCAAAGCATTCTTTATGTCATGGGGCGAGGACCACAAACCTCTACTATTGAGTACACCGAACGTTTCGCCAATCAACTTGTTAGCATGTATGAGGAGTTTCCCGAACATCACGAAAGCTTCTTTATGCTGGGATGGGGACATTCCCCTAATGCTTTTTTCGGTGGCTTCAAAATGGTTCCACCAGCTGAGCGCGAACGTGGTCATCTTGCGGTGATGGCCGAATTACAAGGCAGATTATCGGAAGTCTCAGGGATGCAGGTATCCACATTTCCGCGCCCAAGCTTACCCGGTTCCGCACGCGGTCTCCCAATTCAATTTGTCTTACTAACGCCTGACTCATATGGTGCCCTAGATACCGCAGCAAATGAGCTGCTCGGCAAAGCGATGCAAAGTGGTAACTTTCTTTTCCTACAGAAAGCGGTCGAGATGGCACGCCCCAAAACAAACATCGTAATCGATCGCGATCGCGCTGGCCTATTAGGAGTCGATACTCGAGAAATCGGACGCAACCTTGAGCTCATGCTGGGCGGCAACCATATTAATTGGTTCAGTTTAGAAGGTCGTAGTTACAAAGTCATACCGCAGGTGAAGCGTGAGTTGCGCGCAGATGTCGACATGCTTCAAGGCTATTACGTGCGAACCGGCGACGGCGATCTGATGCCTATGTCCACCTTAGTAGAGTTTAAGAACACGGTTGAACCAAGCGATCGCTCGCAATTTCAACAGCTCAACTCATTAATTATTCAAGGCATTGCCGCACCAGGGATCTCAATGGGCGATGCGATTAAATACCTCGAAGACACAGCCCGTGACTCCTTGCCACAAAATTTTGGCTGGGACTATGCAGGCGTATCGCGACAATATGCTCAACAGGGCAACGCGCTGGTCGTTACGTTTTTCGTATCCTTAATTGTGATTTATTTAGTCCTTGCGGCACAGTTTGAAAGTTGGCGCGATCCATTGGTTATCTTGATGTCGGTGCCCATGTCGATCGCGGGCGCACTAGCCTTCCTTGCATGGGGTTTCGGCACAATCAATATTTACACGCAGCTCGGCTTAATCACCTTAATTGGTGTGATCGCCAAAAACGGCATCTTAATTGTTGAGTTCGCCAAACGCTTACAACTGGACGAAGGACTAAACAAGCGCGATGCCTGTTTACAAGCGGCGCAAACACGTTTGCGTCCAATTATCATGACCTCTATCGCGATGGTGGTTGCAATGGTGCCTTTGCTTTTGGCAACCGGCCCGGGGGCAGCCAGCCGTTATCAAATAGGTTTAGTCATTGCGACAGGGTTGGGGGTCGGTACGTTTTTCACCTTGTTCGTGGTGCCTGCCTTCTACATGGCGCTGGGCGAGAATTACGAGCGGCAAGCCTCGCAAATGGACAATGACAGCACACCGGCGCAGCAATCAGCGCAATCACTCGCCGGTTAAAAAGCAGCAGACCGTAGAGTTATTTTTTCCTGTTTCGCTCAAAAAACTCCGCCACATAGCGAGCCGGCTCGTCCGTTTGGTAGGCTTGTTTAAACGCAGTCAGTCCACTGCTGATCGCCGTATCGATGTCCTGCCGTTCCCATTCGGCGCAGAGTTTTTTCTGAATTCGTATCGCTCCGGGCGCGGCCTCCAGTATGTCGGTAACACAAGCAGCGATAGCCGCGTCGATGTCCTCGTCTTCTGCGAGTTGCTCGACCAAGCCAATGCGCGCCGATTCTGCCGCATCGATAATGTTGCCTCGATAGACCAATTCGCGTGTTTTGCCCCACCCGACAAGTTGCGGCAGCAACGCCGCTTCGACTACTGACGGAACGCCCACTTTAACTTCAGGCATACCGCACTTAGCGGTCTCATCCGCCACCCTGAAATCGCAAGCCGCCGCAATTTCTAAACCACCGCCCAAGCAATAGCCTCTGAGACGTCCAATCACGGGCACTGGAAACCGCCGAATCGCGTCACAAACCAGATGAATGGCGTGTACAAATTCGTCCGCCGAGTCTCGCTCCAGCGCGCCTAGCTCTTTTAGATCGGCCCCGCCTATTAAGGCTTCTTCATCTTTCCCTTGCAATATGGCGCATCGAATTGTTTCGTCTTGGGCCGCGGAGTCAATCACCTCGACCATGGATGCCAAAGCTTCACGACCAACAAGATTGATCTTCGTGCGCCCGTGAACGGTGAAGACACAAACTTTGCCGCGCTCGTGCGAGATATCTTCGCGATTCAGATAAAAATTAGTGTCAGTCATTTTTTCATTGTCTATTTAATGAACACAACGCGTGTTACTTTAACAGCCTGGCCTTAGCTCGGCGCTGGGCGGTTCCCCTAAAGTGACAACCACCCCTTGATCGGCAAGATCTGTTGGGCGCAAACAAACCAGGGCACGCGAGGTAGAAGTCCAACGTAAGCCGATATTCTTCTTGGTAAAAGGCACGCCGTCATTTTCCATGGTCGTTTCCAAGACCTTAATGGCGTCGCCGCCATTCAAGGCAACATAGATAAGTATTTTATGTTTGCCATGCGGAAGGATCGGCTCAGCAACATTGACAATCAAATCTGCCTCGCCGTGTGGTGAACGTTTTCTATCAAATTCAGTTTCTGGTTGGCTGCACGAGATAAGCAGAGAGACTATCAATGAAAGCGTCACGCGGAGAGCGCATCTATTGGCTTTTTTCATAGCCTACTCCAATCCGAGACGCTGATGCCATTCGGCTATGGATTCTTCGGGATACTCATTAAACTGCTTATCCTCCGGGGTCGCCAGCACTGGCACCCAATCCGCTTTCGAGCCCAGCATCAAATGCGTTCTCTCGGGGGGATAAGGCAGTTGTGTATCGATAGCTGATGCGAACGGATGAATCAACTCTGGCCATCGCGGATCCCAGACCCAGAGGTTCGTGCTGCAGTGGCGGCAAAAATGGCGCTCTAATGGACTTTGTTCGTAATCCCCCGCAGCGTTTTCAACTTGCGCCTGATACACCGAGACATGGTCGCGTCCATTAACCACCAAGCTCTCCGCCTCGCCGCCCAAGTTTATAGCATAGCCACCGCCGCCGGCGGTTTTGCGGCATATGGAGCAGTAGCACAAGTTAAATGGGTACGCATGATCGGAAACGACTTGAAAAGACACTTTTCCGCAATGGCAACTACCGGAGAGTTTCATGGCCTTGGTTCCTGGGCTTGTCGCACGAGCGGCACGATATATCAGTAGAAATCGTCATGCTAACAACTCTACTATCGCCGAATCGATGAAAGCATTATCCGCTTCGTCAACACCAAACCCTGCACCGTGACCATACTCGGATGGGATTGGGCGTAATTCGGCGTTCGGCATTTTACTGACTTCGTATTCGTTATCCGGCACCCGAAAGTACAAATCAGAAGTCGCGGGCATTACAATGGCTCTGCAGGATATTGCGCCCAGCGCCGCCTCGAAATCCCCGTCGAAAATTGGATTTGCGCTAATATCAGCGTGTTGCCAAGTGTTCGCCATCGCCAGTAAATCGTTGGCGTCATTTTGCAGAAAATACTCCTGCGTGAACCGCACCACATCTTCAACCGACTCCAGGCCGAGATTTGCATAGAGCTTTTCGCGGAAAAAAGTTTGTGACCACAACCAACCTGCGTAGACGCGGCCAAAAGCAAGCAGCCCCTGAATGGGCGGCTTCTCATACCATCCGTCCTTAAATTCCGCATCTACGAGCAACGCCGATTTTGGACCGTCAACCATCAAATGATTGTGCGGGGAAATTCTCGCAGACCCACAGATTGGCACAATGCCACCCACCACGTCTGAATACAATGCACCCCACTGATAGGCTTGCTGTGCACCCATCGAGAACCCAACCACGAGTCGAATTTTCTTGAGGTTTAAGTGTTCAGTCACCAATGCATATTGGGCCGTGACATTGTCGAAGAGCGTCATCAGTGGGAACGCACCTCGACCCATCGAACCGCCGACGTTACTTGGCGATGAGGACAAACCATTGCCAAACATGTTCACGATGACGACAAAATACTTTTCCGGATTAAGTGCCCGGCCAGGCGCCAAAAAGTACTCCGTATCGGTGTGTCTACCGCCGTAGAACGTGGGCATAACAACCACGTTGTCTCGCTCAGCATTTAATTCGCCATAGGTCTGGTAGGCGATTTTTGCATTTAGGGTAACGCCGCCTTGCGTCTTAAAGTTCGGAATTTCATATACTTTTGGCTTCGACATGCTAGTCTCCGTAGAACTTCGTTAGCGGCCCAAATTTCGGAACCCACTGTAACGCGCCTAGTAGGCGCTTAGCAATGTAGAATAGCGAATATCGTCCGTCCCTGTATCCCATGATGGTTTTTTACTTTGGATGAATCAATACTTGTCTACGACGGTCGACTATAGATTCAAACGCCTTGCAGATATTAACGCTTCTTTACGTGAACGAAATACCGCAAAACTCCCTCGTCTAGTTTGCTTTCTTTGGAGAGATAAATGCCCACATACAAAGCCCCCGTCCGCGACACACAATTCGTTTTAGACGAAATGTTGAACATTACGCAGTATGCCGCGCTACCAGGTTTCGCCGACGCAACGCCCGATATCGTCAACGCGGTGTTAGAGGAAGGCGGCAAATATGTTGAGGAGATCACACATCCGCTGAATCAATCGGGCGACGAGATAGGGTGTACGCGAAACGACGATGGCAGCGTCACCACACCACCCGGGTTTAAATCCGCGTACGAGCAATTGGTCGCCGGCGGTTGGGTTGGTCTGGGCTGCGATCCGGCGTATGGCGGACAGGGTCTTCCTCATGTTGTTGCAACCTCATTCGAGGAATATATGATTTCTGGCAACATGGCATTCACGATGTATATGGGATTAACCACTGGCGCGATTGCGGCGATCCAAGCGGTCGCCACCGAAGAACAAAAACAAACTTACATCCCCAAGATGGTCGAGGGCCGTTGGAGCGGCACGATGAATCTAACCGAACCTCACTGCGGGACCGATCTTGGCTTATTGACGACCAAAGCAGAGCCGCAAAGCGACGGCAGCTATCGTATTTCAGGTACGAAAATATTCATTTCATCAGGCGAACACGATTTAACCGAGAACATTATTCATTTGGTGCTAGCAAAAATTCCGGGCTCACCAGACTCGGTGCGCGGCATTTCATTGTTTATCGTGCCCAAGTTCATCTTGGACGAGAACGGCGAAGCCGGTGAAAAGAATGGCGTAAGCTGCGGATCCATTGAAAAGAAAATGGGCATCCACGGCAACGCCACTTGCGTGATGAATTATGATGCGGCCACAGGCTATCTCATTGGCGAACCAGACAAAGGACTGCGAGCAATGTTCATCATGATGAATGCCGCACGTCTTGGGGTCGGCATGCAGGGTCTATCGATCTCTGAGCTCGCTTATCAAAATGCGGCTGCCTACGCGCAGGACAGACAACAGGGTCGATCCTTATCGGGACCAAAGAATAGTGCTGGCAAGGCAGACCCGATCATTGTGCATGCCGACGTACGCCGGATGTTGCTCAACATTAAAGCGTTTAACGAAGGCGCGCGCGCCCTCGCCCTTTGGACCGCGTTGCACGTTGATTTGTCCCATAAAGCGCCGACGCCCGAAGAACGACAACAAGCTGATGATGTGGTCGGTTTAATGACGCCAGTCATCAAAGCCTACTTCACCGATCAAGGCTACGAGAACGCAACGAATGCGCAACAGTGCCTGGGAGGCCACGGCTACATTCGCGAATGGGGGCTTGAACAATGCGTGCGCGATGCACGCATTGCGATGATTTATGAGGGCACCAACGGCATTCAGGCACTCGATTTGGTGGGTCGTAAACTCTCTCTAAACGGCGGCCGCGCTTACAAGCAATATGTCGCGATCATCACCCAATTTATTAAAGAAATCGAATCGGACTCGATGCAGCTTTACAGCACCGGGTTAGAAGCTGCGCTTGCCGATCTCAATGCGGCAACGCAGTGGCTCGCGCAGAATGGCGTTACTAACCCCGACAATGCTGGGGCGGGCGCCGTGCCCTACTTACGGCTTTTTGCCTTGGTCGCCATGGGCTTCACCTGGGCGTCTATTGCGAAAACCTGTTTAAGTATTGGCGATGCCGGCAAGCATGGCGAAGATTTTTATCGCAATAAAATAACGACAGCCGAGTATTTCTTTTCGCATCTCTTAATTGAGACCGGCACGCTAAAACAGCGAGTGATGGCTGGTGCCGATAACATAATGGCTCTCGACGGCAACGCCTTTCAGGCGGCCGGCTAACCTCACCGGAAACGATACCTCGAAAAATCCGATGAAGAGTTTTCAAGCGATTTACGACCGCGCCGCGAAACGTCAAGGCGGCGAAGAAAGCCTAAAAAAGAAATGGCCGAAACCGCTGTCGGCGAAGAAACTCCAATCTATTAGCGACGATCGCTGGCTAAGCGATATGAGCCGGTCAGTCTTTCAAGCGGGATTTAATTGGCGGGTGGTAGATAATAAATGGCCTGATTTTGAAACCGTGTTTGAAAATTTTGATTTGGTGCATTGTGCCTACTTGTCGGACGAAGATATCGAAGGTTTGACCAATGATAAACGCGTCATTCGCCACCTAACGAAGTTACAGAGCGTGAGAGCAAATGCTACTTACCTGCTCGAACAATCATCAGAACATGGTGGCGTGGGTACATTCATCACGCAATTTGGTCCAGAAAGATATGCCGAACTGCTGATCGAGCTAAAGAAAAACGCCTCAAGGATGGGCGGCACATCTGCGCAATATTGTTTGCGGCGAATTGGGCTTGATTCCTTTGTACTGTCGCGCGATGTCGTTAAGGCGCTTCAACAGGCGAAGATCGTGGAAAAGTCGGCCTCTTCGAAACGCGATTTAATGAATATTCAAAGCGCATTTAACCACTGGCGCGAGCAAACCGGTTTGTCCATGTCAGCGATCAGCAGAACTTTAGCGATGAGCGTAGACTAGTTCCATCCATTTTCGCTAAACCATGACTTAAATGATTCAGATTCGAGAATTAGACCACTTAGTGTTGCGGGCCCAAGATCCGCAAACAATGATTGCTTTCTATTGCGACGTTCTCGGCTGCGACCTGGAAAAAACGCAGGCAAAATTTGGTCTGTATCAACTTCGCGCGGGACAAAGCATCATTGATATTGTCTCAGTAGACGGCGAATTGGGTCGAATGGGAGGACGTGGCCCCGAGCAGGAAGGAAGAAACTTGGATCACTTTTGTCTGCGGGTTGACCCGTTCGACGAGGCGAACATTCGCGAGCATCTAGCGAATCATTCAATTTACCCGGAACCCAGCGCTCCACGCTACGGCGCCGAAGGCGTTGGGCCTTCCCTCTACATCACTGACCCGGAAAACAATGTGGTGGAACTGAAGGGTCCCCCGACCGTCGGTTGAATCCGCGCTACTAAAACATAAAAATCTGACTGCAATGCGTTCTTTAGGCTCCTCCACCGCTGGGGACAAGAAAAAAGAGAATTTCGAATGGGGGGCACTCAAGTCCCTTGCGCCGTACCTATGGCCACACGGCCAAGCAAGCATGAAGGCGCGCGTAGTTGTCGCGCTCGTCTTTCTGGCGCTGGCCAAATTCGCTAACGTCTACGTGCCATTTCTTTATAAAGAAATGGTCGATTTATTTTCCGACCCGTCCAAAGCACTAATCGAACTGCCAATTGCCCTGCTGCTGTCCTACGGCGTTTTGCGAATCTTAACGATCGCTTTCGCTGAATTGCGCGACGCCGTTTTTGCAAAAGTTGGACAACGAGCAATTCGCGATGTCGCGCTGTCTACGTTTCGACATTTGCACAAGCTTTCGCTGCGATTTCATCTGGATAGGCAAACTGGCGGTCTGTCCCGCTCGATCGAACGCGGCACTAAGGGTATCGATTTTCTGCTGACCTTCATGCTGTTCAACATATTGCCGACACTGCTAGAAATTTCTCTGGTTTGCGGTGTGCTTTGGTATATGTTCAACATCTATTTTGCCCTCGTTACTTTCAGCACAATCGTCGGCTATATCTCTTACACCATGTTTGTCACGGAATGGCGTCTTAAGTATCGCCGACGCATGAACGAAACCGACCAACAGGCTAATACCCGTGCGATTGATAGTCTACTCAACTACGAAACTGTTAAATACTTTGGTAACGAGGATTTTGAGGCCGCACGCTTTGACCGATCATTGCGACGTTACGAAGAAGCCGCAATCACCAGCAAAACCACCCTCGCCTTTCTGAATATTGGGCAGGCTTTTGAGCATATGTATCCAACAGAGTTCCTCAATACACTGGATTTGAGCATGCCCCCACACGAGCTCAAGTTGAAAATTGGATGCCCTTT
>JBCCFA010000023.1:0-18875 GCA_039029975.1 Pseudomonadota bacterium | reverse complement strand
CTGTGTTTCGCCAACGGTTCGTCTGACACCAAACGACCTCGGTGTTGTATGTCAGGTAACGACGGCGCGAGCATCAAGCTTGGCCTCCTTGTCGATTTACATCCGTTGCGTGGCTTCCGAAAGCGAATTTCTCCACCACTTTAGCGATATTTCCCGCGCCCAAGACCAATACCAGATCTTGTTCTTGAGAAATGTCAGAAATTATTTCGAACATCTCTTCATGGCCGGGAGCAAAAATCGGATCGACTTTACTCCGGGTGCGTAAAGCACGACACAAAGCCCTCGAATCGGCGCCCGCTATCGGCGCTTCACCGGCGCTATAAATTTCCAGCATCACCAACACATCGGCAGACGACAGTGCTTCGACAAAATCTTCAAATAGGTCTCGCGTGCGCGAATATCGATGAGGCTGAAACGCAACCACTAGGCGTCGATTCGGCCAGGCTTCCCTAACCGCCGCACAGGTCGCTGAGATTTCTCGCGGATGATGACCATAATCATCGATCACTGAGACGCGTTTGCCCTGTAAAATCGTTTCGCCGAGGTATTGACAACGGCGACTCACGCCCAAGAAATTCGCTAACGCCCGAGCGGTTGCTCCCTGATCAAGTCCAAGCTCAGTTGCTACGGCAATAGCAGCTAATGAGTTTTGTACGTTGTGGCGACCGGGCATATTTAATGTGACGGGAAACTCGGTGTTGGCGGCGTTAATACGCACGTTGAAATGACAGCGCTGCCCGTCGGCCGAAATGTTGCAAGCTTGGATATCGGCATCGGGATCAAGGCCGTACGTTAAAACACGGGTGGTAATTTCCGGCAAGATATCCCGAACATTCGGGTCATCAATACAGGCAATCGCAACGCCGTAAAAAGGCAAGCGCCGAAAAAACGTGACGAAACTTTCGCGCAGCTTAGCGAAATCTCCATCGTAGGTATCCATATGATCGGCGTCGATATTTGTGAGCACCGCCATCAGAGGATTGAGCATTAAAAAAGAAGCGTCGCTTTCGTCTGCCTCGCACACCAGATAATTGCCGCTACCAAGCCGCGCATGAGAATTGACCGAATGCACTAAACCGCCGATTACGAAGGTAGGATCAAGTCCGCCCTCGGCCATCACGCTGGCGATTAAACTTGTGGTGGTAGTTTTTCCGTGCGTTCCGGCGACCGCTATCCCACGTCGAAACCGCATTAATTCAACAAGCATTTCCGCCCGGGGGACCACCGGAATACGCGCCTCGCGCGCTGCGATTATTTCCGCGTTGCTTTCATCTACGGCGCTCGAATAAACAACAACATTGGCTTTTTCGACGTTGGACGCGACGTGTTCGTAATTTATTTCGACGCCGATCGATTCCAGATGATTGGTCATCGCATTCCGATTTAGATCAGAACCCGTGATTCCATAGCCCAAGTTTCTAAAAACTTCGGCGATGCCGCTCATCCCCGCGCCGCCAATACCAACAAAATGGATGCTTTCGACTTGGTGCATTGGTAAAGCGCTAATGTCAGACATTTACGCACTCCCAACATTTATCTGCCACCACGTTTGCCGCATTAAGCTCAGCGAGCTGTCCTGCTTTTTCCGCCATCTCAGTGATTCGTGATGGATTGGCCAGAATTTGCGCTAGCGTTTCTGTTAAGCGAGACTCGAACGCTTCACCCTCCGGCACGATTTCAGCCGCGCCGTTAGCCGACAAGTACGCAGCGTTTGCCGTTTGATGATCGTCAGTAGCGTAAGGAAAAGGCACCAGAATTGAGCCCAAGCCTGCCGCAGCTAACTCGCTAACCGTCATCGCGCCCGCGCGGCAGATAACAAGATCTGCCCAGCGATAAGCGGCCGCCATATCATCGATATAAGGAGAGATCTCGATGTTTCCCTCCACCCCGTTGTAACTTGCTTTGGTGCCCGGCAAATTGTTGTCGCCACACTGGTGACGAACTGACAATGCAGTTGATGACAATTCTGGGATGATTTGCGCAATAACCCCAGGAACGTTCATATTCAGATATCGTGCTCCGCGGCTACCGCCAAGTATCAAAATATTTACTTGACCATTATTTACTTCGCGCGGGGAATTACCTGCAAGCGCGACGATTTCTCGGCGAATGGGATTACCAACCGTTAGTGCTGCGACAGATTGGAAGGTATCTGGAAATGCCTGGTAAACATGCGTTGCAAAACGACTTAAGATTTTATTGGTTGATCCCGCTTTCGCATTTTGTTCATGAATAACGAGCGGTATTCGGCACAACCAAGCTGCGATTCCACCTGGGCCACTGGCGAATCCACCCATCCCGAGGACCGCACCAGGTCGTTCGGTTAACATTGCCGCAATTGATTGGAACACCGCAATCGACAATATCGCTGGCGCCGTTAACCAGCGGACAAGGCCCTTGCCGCGTAATCCGGCGACAAATACTCGGATTAAACGAATGCCATGCGGCGGTACGATTTGGTTCTCCAACCCGCTCGCAGATCCTAACCAAATGGTTTTTACGTTTTTGGCATGCAAAGCATTTGCCACGGCGAGCGCAGGATATATATGACCACCAGTGCCCCCGGCCATAATCATTACGCAAGTCGCTGGCTTAGGCATGTCAGCGACCCTCGACCTGATCCGGATCTCGCGCTTCGAGCTCTACTCGCAAAACAAAACCAATCATGGCGAGTATCACCACGAGGCTGTTACTACCGTAGCTCATCATCGGCAAGGTCAAACCTTTTGTTGGAAGTAATCCAATATTCACACCAATGTTGATAAACGCCTCAAAGCCAATTAATAGGCCAACGCCATAAGCTGAATAAGCCGCAAATATCTGGCCCTTAGATTCCGCCAGGCTGGCTATGAAAAAGATTCGCCACACCAAAAATAGAAAAGCCGCAATCACCGTTAGGGAACCGAGCAAACCGAACTCTTCACCAATAACGGCAAAAAGGAAATCTGTATGCACTTCTGGTAGGTAGAAGAGCTTTTGGACACTGTTACCCAAGCCAACACCGAACCACTCGCCGCGGCCGAAGGCAATAAGCGCTTGGGTTAATTGAAACCCAGAATCGAAGGGATCGGCCCAAGGATCACGGAATGCCATTAATCGCTGCATCCGGTAAGGTGCAAGCAGCACTAAGGTAGCGAGAAATCCGAGCGCAATCACACCCCAGGCGACAAACCTGATTAGCGCAACGCCAGCCAAAAATAGCATTCCCAATACGGTTGCAAACATGACCGCTGCCGCGCCGAAATCCGGTTCCAGTAGTAACAGTCCGCTGATTGCTGTCATGACCCCAATTGGTTTGATAAAACCTAAGAATTCACTTCGCACATGATCCAAATGTCTAACCAGATAGGCGCCAACGTATATAATCACGGCAAATTTAGCGGGTTCAGACGCCTGTAGTGTGATCGCGCCGAGATCGATCCAACGCAAGGAACCGTTAACTTCGCGACCCAAACCTGGAACAAGCACCGCGGCAAGCATCGCAATCGCAAGAAACAAAAATAACGAACTGGTTTTTTGCCAAAATATCAGGGGAATTCGCAATATCACCATAGCGCTCAAAATACCTAGCGCGACGGCGGCACATTGACGCCAAAAATAGTAGAGCTCGATTTGGTTGTAGCGCGTTGCGATTGGCATTGATGCCGAGGCAACCATAATTAGTCCAAAGACAAGCAAAAACACCACAACCCCAATTAACCAGACATCGTGCTTGGGCGCGCCGATTTTGAAGCGTTCTTCGACGTTGTCTATTGGGATCGCTTGAGTCATTCCGCGACCTCAACTCGCACAAGCTGTTTAAATGCGCGACCACGAGCCTCATAATTTTCGAACATGTCGAAGCTCGCGCACGCCGGCGAAAAAAGCACGGTGTCTCCCGGGATAGCCTGTTGCTTAGCTAAACAAACAGCGTCTTTAAGATTGTTTGCGAATGAAACTGGTACATGCTGAGGAATAGAAGCCGCAATGACTTTCGCATCTTCACCAAACAAAACTACGGCCTTGGTGCAGATTGCGATAGTCTCGCCAAGCAGAGTAAAATCTGCGCCCTTGCCAACACCACCCGCAATTAAGATACCGTTGTTATGTTGCAGACAAGCTTTTAGAGCAGCAACGGTAGCACCCACGTTTGTCCCTTTCGAATCGTTTATCCAACGAACGCTATCCCATTCACCGACAACCTCGGTGCGATGTTCAAGCCCGCGAAAATTTGCCAAGGCCGAAGCCTGTGCATCTACCGGGACGCCGGCTGTATCCGTGATCGCCAACGCGCAGAGGGCGTTTTCAAAATGGTGTTCGCCGGCGAGCGTCAAATTAGTCGTTGCTATCTTTTCGCCATCATTCTTTTGCAGCGCGTAGCCGCCACTTACTTCAGCTAATCTGTAGTTGGCTGACGTCGCTGTATCAGCACTAAACGTTAATACATTCCCTTCAGTCTTTGTGATCCCGAACCTTTCAGTGCTATTTACAACGCAGTGCTTGGCGAGTTTGAATATATTCAGCTTCGCCGCGCGATACTCTTGAAACGACGCATAGCGATCCATGTGGTCGGGAGACACATTGAGCAATGCCGCAATCTCAGGCGCAAATAGCGCCGTTGTCTCAAGCTGAAAACTAGACAGTTCCAATACGTAATAATCAGGCGTTGGAAGCGCAAGTAAATCTAATGCCGGCATACCTATATTGCCGCCACAATATGCTGTAAGGCCTGCCTCTTTCAGGATATCTGTAACTAAAGTAACGACTGAAGATTTACCGTTCGATCCTGTTACCGCTATCAAAGGTGCTTTTGCGTAACGATAAAAGAGCTCAATGTCACCAATCACGGATAAGCCAGCAGCGCCAGCAAGTTTGACCAAAGGCTCATCAAGCGGCAGCCCAGGACTCACAACTAGCTCAGAATAGTCTTGCGGATTTATCGCATTCAGACCGCCAAAGAATTTTTCTATGTCTGGGAATTCCTGGCTTATCTTGTCTTCATTAGGAGGGTTTTCTCTCGTATCTGCGACCACAAAATCTTCGCCACGGGTATTTAGAAAGCGCGCGACAGACACGCCCGATAGGCCAGTCCCTAAAACAATCGTTCGTCTTTTTTGCTCAGACTCTTGCATATTGAATATCGTTGTTACGAGTTCCGTGGACATCGTCTATCGAATCTTCAGCGTTGCCAGTCCGACCAGCACCAGAACAACCGTAATAATCCAAAACCTAACTATCACTCGCGGTTCAGGCCAACCCTTAAGCTCATAGTGATGATGCAGCGGCGCCATTCGAAAGAGCCTTTTTCCCGTTAGCTTGAACGACGCAACTTGCAAGATGACAGATGCGGTTTCAATGACAAAAACTCCCCCCATAATCAATAAAGCGATTTCCTGCCTAACGATAACTGCGACCAAGCCGAGCGCTGCCCCGAGCGCAAGCGCGCCAATATCACCCATAAATACCTGGGCGGGATAAGTGTTGAACCATAAAAACCCTAAGCCGGCGCCAGCGATAGCGCCACAAAAAACGCACATTTCGCCAACCCCCGACACATAGGGCACGCCGAGGTATTTCGCGAAATAAACATTTCCGGCGACATACGAAAAAACAATGAGCGCACCGGCTACCATCACTGTCGGCAGAATTGCTAAACCGTCTAAACCATCAGTTAAATTGACTGCGTTACTCGTTCCGACGATAACTAAATAACTGAATGCAATGTAACCGATGCCCATATCTATAACGATATTCTTAAAAAACGGCACAATGAGCTGCGTTTCGACTGGCGAAACTGCTGAGTGGTAGAGAAAGATCACCGCGCCTAGGGCCGCAATGGATTGCCACGAATATTTTTCAAGCGCGGTCAGCCCTTTTGAGTTCCCTTTGGCTATTTTTCGATAGTCGTCTACCCAGCCGATTGCGCCGAAAATAACTGTTGTGAGTAAGGCCACCACCACGAAGCGATTGGTCAGATCTGCCCACAATAAGGTGCTAGTGCAAATCGAAACGATAATTAATAGGCCACCCATAGTCGGTGTTCCGGCTTTCGCCAAATGGCTTTCGGGCCCGTCTTCGCGCACGCTCTGGCCGATTTGCAAATGACTAAGGCGGCGAATCATCGTAGGTCCTACCAGTAAAGCAATAAACAAAGCTGTTAATACACCTAAGATCGCGCGCAAAGTAATGTATTGGAATACATTAAAACCGGAATGGTATTGTGTGAGAAATTCGGTGAGATAAGTCAGCATGGCTTACAAGGAACTCTCTTGTAACGCGCGCACTAGTGTTTCCATCTTCATTGCGCGCGAGCCCTTCACGAGAATAGTGAAGCTGCTATTTGTATCTGCATTTAGTTCGCCAAGCACGGCACTAAGCAAATGATCTTTAGAATCGAAAGAGGCAGCGTTCTCACCAAAAGCCTCGGCCGCCGCCGCTGCTAATTCTCCCACTGTAAATAACTTATTAATGCCAATTGCTCGCATCTCTCGAGCGCATTGTGCGTGGAGAATCTCCCCATCCTCCCCAAGTTCGGCCATATCACCCAAAACTACCCAGGTTTTACCGCTGCCCATGGCGGCAACGCGCGACGCTGCAAGCAGCGAAGTCGGATTCGCATTGTAGGTGTCGTCTATTAGCTTTACGCGTTGTCCGAGTTGGGAGATATTCAATCTACCGGCCGCAATACCACTGCCTGCGAGACCTCTCCCGATCACGCTTTCATCACAACCAAGTGCAATACCGGCGGCGCTTGCCGCTAAAGCGTTCATGACATTGTGCGATCCATCATGCGGAATTCGAACCGCCGTCACCCGCCCCTGGTAATGCAGGTTAAATTGCGTACCCTCGCCTAAACCTTGAGGGCGAATATTTGTCGCAGTAACGTTGGCATGGACGCTATCCATACCGAATGTAATCACGTTTCTGTCACCGATGATTCTTTCCCAGTAAGGTTTAAATTTGTCATCGGCGTTGAGGATTGCCACACCCTGGTCCGGCAAACTCTCGTAAATTTCACCTTTGGCCTGCGCCACGCCCTCGATAGAACCGAACCCCTCCAAATGAGCTGGCGCACACAGTGTAATAATGGCCACATCCGGTTTGGCAATAGAAGCGAGTCTGGATATTTCTCCGATATGGTTTGCACCCATTTCGATCACGGCATATTCGTGAGTATCTTGAAGCGCAAACAAAGTTTTCGGCAAACCTATTTCATTATTGAAGTTGCCGGTCGTTGAAAGCACACTACCTTGTTGGTTCAAGATAGAAGCGACCATCTCTTTAACAGTAGTTTTGCCGTTGCTACCAGTAACACCCACCACTCTCACCTTATGCTCGGAGCGCCAGCTTTTGGCCAGATCACCCAAAGCGAAACGTGTATCGACAACGCGCACAGTGGCGAGGCATTGCTCGATATCTTTATCAACAACGGCGGCGGCTGCCCCCAACTCTGCAGCCTCTCGACACAAATCATGTCCGTCAAAATTCTCGCCTTTTAGTGCGAAGAACAATTCACCCGGTTGTAAATTGCGAGTGTCGGTGGAAACGCCAACAAAATTAAGGTCCGCGCCGGCTAAAGTTCCATTCATTGCGACCGCCGCTTGCTCAAGTGACATCGCGATCACCGTTGCGTCCCGCCATGGTACGAATTCAAATAAGAGATACACATATCGCGATCGGAGAACGGAATCTTCTCCTGGCCGCGAATTTGAAAATCTTCATGGCCCTTACCCGCTACTAGAACGGTGTCCTCTGGTAGCGCGCTATTTATCCCCAGCGCAATTGCTCGATCGCGATCATCTTCAATGACGGTATTTTCAGGTATGGCTTGGCCCGCAAGGATATCGTTTACAATATCTTGCTGCGACTCATTACGGGGATTATCGGCCGTGACAATAACGTAGTCAGCTAGCGCCTCAGCAAGCCGTCCCATGATTGGACGTTTTTCGCGATCGCGATCTCCGCCACATCCGAAAACACATATCAATCTGCCTTTGGTCATGCTGCGCAGTGTTTGCAAAGCTTGCTCGAGGCCATCTGGGGTATGCGCATAATCCACAACAACCGTTGGTCTCGCTGCTTCACCGTTAACGCTGCTGGCATTCGAGTTAATTAATTCCATCCTGCCAGGGATAGCTCGAACGCTGCGAATTGCCGCGATGATCTCATCAACAGGCCAGGCTAAGGCAGCGCAAGCCGCCACTGCGGCCAGCAGATTAGAAACGTTGAACTCGCCTATCAGCGAGGAACTTAGCCAAGCTTCGCCAGCGGGGCACTGTACACGCATTCGAATACCCTGCAGCGAGCAGCTTATCTCTGTCGCGGTTGTTAAATTCGGTACTTGCGTCCCCGCATGGCTGATAGCATACGGCCAGCGCGAAATTTCGGGGTCAATGTCCACAAAAAGATGCCGGCCAAAATCATCGTCGAGATTGATCACGGCATGACGAATCGGTTTTTTAAATAGCGATTTTTTTGAGGCGCCGTAAGCCTGCATATTGCCATGATAATCAAGGTGGTCATGACTTAAGTTCGTGAATACCCCAATATCTAAATCGAGACCGGCCAATCGACCTTGCGCGAGTGCATGTGAGGAGGCTTCCAGCGCGCAATTATGCACCTCATCGAGATGCCAAACCGCGAACTGCTTTTGTAAGCTGAGTATGTCGGGTGTCGTATTCGTTGTGGTTTTAAGGTCGGGCCATTCGCCGATACCTAGGGTACCGATGTAGCCGGCGCGGCCAAATCGAAATTTAAAAGCAACGGCGAGAATCGATGCGATACTCGTCTTACCGTTGGTCCCGGTGATCGCGACAATCATAGATTCCGACGAAGGATAGTCGTAAAGACGATTGGAAATCAGACCCAGTTTCTCGCGCAAATCTTCGATAAAGACAAGTGGAATAGTCTGATCGTCGATGTTCTCCGAATCATTGGATTTTTTATCCGATAGAACAGCGCGCGCCCCAGCGCTGATTGCGTCGTGTAAATATTTCAACCCGTGCTCTGTTTCGCCTTGAAGCGCAACGAAACAATCACGAGGTTGCACAAATCGCGAATCCAGTTGCAGTCCATGAACTTGGATATCGAGCGCTGACGTTGGCGGAACAATGCCATCAAGCAAACTCGCTAGAGACTTCCCGTTCGCTTGATGAGTTTCCGCAATCATTTTACGGTTGGTCCTTCGGTGATTGTTGCGCAACACGCACTTTCTCAGCTCTAATTGGATCAGCTTCGTAATTATCAGGTGCGATATTTAGTATCCTCACCGCTTCACGCATAACAGCTGCAAATACTGGCGCTGCCACCACACCACCATAATGTCCACCTGCACGCGGTTCATTAATCATTACCACCGCAACCAAACGCGGTTCTGTCGCCGGAATCATGCCCGCGAAAAGCGATAGATATCGATCCTCGGCGTAACCTTCGCGGGTGCTTTTATGGACAGTGCCCGTTTTGCCGGCCACGCGGTAACCGTCAACGCGTGCGGCTTTGCCGGTTCCGGACACCGTAACTTTTTGCAGCATTTGTCTAACTGCTTTGGCCGTAGCAGGCTTCAAAACCGTTATCGCGTCTGTTGTATCTTCGACCGGCGTAATTGAAATCGGTTTTAGCAAGCCGTCGTTGGCAAATACCGTATAGGCTCTCGCTAACTGCAAGGCGTTCACCGATATCCCGTACCCAAACGCCAATGTCGCTTTTTCGATATCCTGCCAATTGGCCGGTTTATCGAGTCTGCCCACTGACTCCCCATTAAGTCTCACGCCAGTCCGCTCGGTAAATCCAATGTCTCTAAATAGTTTCCAAAGCACGTTGGAATCTAACGATAAAGCGATTTTACTGGCCCCCACGTTACTGGACTTTTCGATAACCCCGGCAACTGTAAGTTGCCCAAAGTTCTTCGTGTCGGTGATTTTGTGCTGCCCCACTTTGAATGTACCAGGGCCAGTATCCACCCCGGTTTCCGGGCTAAATTTTCCGGACTCCAAAGCGGCAGCAATGGTGATTGGTTTAATGGTAGAGCCGGGTTCGAATACGTCGGTGATGGCGCGGTTGCGATAATGTTCGCCGCGCAGGTCTTCGCGATTATTGGGATTAAATGAGGGCTGGTTGACTAAGGCTAAGATTTCACCGGTCTGCGCATCAAGTACCACCATCGTGCCAGCAATAGCTTTGTGCCCGACCACTGCTGCTTTTAACTCACGATAGGCAATGTATTGAATGCGACGATCGATGCTCAATCGAACTTGCTCTCCCGGTTGCGACGGCCGAACGCTTTTAACGTGTTCAACAACGCGACCGAGGCGATCTTTGACCACCTGATTAGCACCTGCAACTGCTCTTAGCGTTTTTTCGAAAGAAAGTTCTACGCCTTCTTGCCCTTTGTCATCCACATTGGTAAAGCCGATAAGATGCGCTGTCACTTCGGCTTCTGGATAGAATCGTTTTTGCTCCTCAGTTAGCCGAACCCCGGCTACGTTCGCCGCTTTCAGTTGTCTAGCCGTTGCAGGGGTGATTTGTCGTTTAAGAAAAACGAAATTTTTATCGAGCCGTGGCTCGACCAAGGTTTGCAGGTGATCGGGTGTTGTTCCGAGAATTTCGGCAACCTCCGGCCAGCGTGATTTCGCTTGAACGAATTTTTTGGGTTCGGCCCAGGCCGAATCAACAGGAATACTGATTGCGAGGGGCACACTCAAGCGATCCACAACCATACCTCGATCCGCATGGTTTTCGATCGTACGGAGGTAGCGGGCGGTACCGTGCTCTTGCAAGAACTCTCGGTTGGTGAACTGCAGCTCCATCGCACGCCATGACAATACACCAGCGACCAGCACGAAAAATAGCATGCTAGCTCTGCGTCGAAATGCCCCGATAGTTTGGCTAATCGGCATTAATCGTTTCCGAGAACCAGAATATCTTCGCGCGTGGGTTGATTCATTGCCAATTTATCTTTCGCAACTTGCTCTATACGATTTTGCGTAACCAGCGTGCCTTGCTCCAACAATAGCCGACCCCATTCCCTACCCAATTCGATGGATTGCGCGCGTAACTCCTGAGACTCAACGAACAACTGCCGTGATTCGTGTCTCACAATAACGATGTTTAGAGTGCTCGCGATCAACAGCAACAAAACTATTACAAGTAAGGCTTGCTGTTTCATGCCGTCCTTTCAATGACACGCAAGCGTGCGCTGCGCGCTCGTGAATTTTGACTTTGTTCTTCCTCCGCGGGCCGCAGGGGTTTTCGAAAAGGTAATTTGAATTGATTTGCCGACGCATCATGTTGATTCGCGCAAGTATCGCGAAAAAAACGTTTAACGATTCGATCTTCGAGAGAATGAAATGCGATGACAACGACACGCGCGCCGAGATTGATTACCCGCAACGCTTGTGCTAGCAAGGCTGAAACTTCCTGAAGCTCTTCGTTAACCAGAATCCGCAGGGCTTGAAACGTTCGGGTAGCCGGATGAATGCGCTGCCGGTTAGCCTTAGGAACCGCCCTCTTCACCAAGGCAGCAAGTTGCGATGTGGTTTCGATCGCTTGTGTTTCACGGTCTTCAACAATGTATCGAGCAATTTTTTTCGCGTGACGCTCCTCGCCGAAATCTCGCAAACAGCTAACGATGTCTGGTTCGGAGGCTTGACTTAACCACTGTGCTGCTGAGAGCCCTTGACTAGGATCCATCCGCATGTCGAGTGGACCGTCACTTTGAAAGCTGAATCCCCTGGTAGGCGAATCAAGCTGCGGGGAAGACACACCCAGGTCAACTAACACACCATCAATACTGCCGTGGATACCACGGTCTTTCGCTATCGCTTCTAGTTCCGAAAATCGCGCATGCTGCAAACACAATCGCGAATCGGTAAACGTTTCTCTGCCAAAATCTATGGCGTCAGGATCTCGATCTATCGCAACGACACGGCCTTCGGTATTAAGCCGTTTCAGAATCTCAGTTGTATGCCCGCCCCGGCCAAACGTGCAATCGACGTAACAACCATCTGGGCGAATATTAAGACACTCCAAACTTTCCAGGAGCATAACGGGCACGTGGTTAACTAAATTCATCAGGTTTCACAGCGCGAGTGTCGTGAGTACGGCGTTTCGTTTCGCTTCATCGGCATGCTCGCTATCGAACCAACTATCGCGAGTTTCATGCCACAGGGTTTCCTGCCAGATTTCGAACTTATTACCCTGGCCAAGGAAAGCAGCATGCTTGTCAATTCTGGCGAAATCACGGAGTTCTGATGGCAACAAGATGCGGCCTTGATTGTCCAGCGTGCAATCGCTGGCGTAACCACGGATGACCTGCTTAGTACGCCGACTTTCCGTATCGAAATCCGATAACGCACCAAGCTTTGATTCGATTAGCTCCCACTCGTCAAGGGGATACAGCCACAGACAGCGGTCCCACGGGTTTAAGGTAATGACGAACTGCAGAACGCCGAGGCGCGTTAAAATTTCGCGGTGCCGCGCCGGTATCGCGGCGCGTCCTTTCGCATCGATAGTGACTGAATTTATCCCGCGAAACATTTTCCGTTAAACTGCCCTAGTCGACAAAAAGGAAGCGGGAACAGAGGAAGATCCCAGCAGCGCTAACCAGGATTAAGATCCACTATTCCCCACTTTTCCCCACCGGGCTAACTATACGGATCGGGCGCAAATGGTGTCAAGAAATTAGTGCTGAAATTTGGCTAAATAATTCTTTCAGAAACAATAACTTAGAATCGTTGCTCGACCATCAGAAGGATAGTTTGTCACGATCAGTATTAAGATCAAAGAGATGCGTTATTTAGCTGATAAATTAGATTAACTAATGGGAGAAATGAGTTTCGGAAAACAGAAATTCGAGAAAAAACGAGTCAGCCTATAAGCCGGGTTCTGTAACCATGCAAAGCATGGTGGCGACCATTCGTCTGCGATATGTGTCACCACATACCTGAAGCGACCTACCCGAAAGCGCGCGCGGGCAGCGCGTCATCGATTAACGATATGCTTTCCTATTTGGTCTTGCTCCGAGTGGGGTTTACCCTGCCATCAACTTTCATTGACGCGGTGCGCTCTTACCGCACCTTTTCACCCTTACCATTGCTGGCGGTATATTTTCTGTGGCACTGGCCGTTAGCTCACGCTACCCAGGCGTTACCTGGCACCCTGCCCATTGGAGCCCGGACTTTCCTCCAATACGGTTTAAAACCCTCTCAGCGACCGCCCGGCTGACTCGGCCTATAAGTCTGGTCACCAAGCGCAAGGTTTGCAAATGAAATCTGCTTCGGGTGGACTTTTACTTTAGGCGTAGCACTTTATGCGGAGTCGTCTGATTGCGAGTCTCGGGTAGCCCATTCGTAAAGGGCATTTTTCTTCGCGCCGGTAATTTTCTGAGTAATTTTCACCGCTTGACTCAGCGGTAATTCCGCCATCATCGCAGACAATATGCGTCGCGCCTCTACCTCGGCCGATTCATTGTCGGCAGACGCCCCCTCAATCACGACCACCAATTCGCCCTTTTGCAGGTTCGAATCGATCGACACAGTCGTCGCTAGTTCGGCTAACGTACCGCGATAAAGCGTCTCGAACCGCTTTGTCAGCTCCCGTGCGAGCACCCCGCGGCGCGCTGGACCAAACACCTCAAGCATGACCCCAAGCGTTTGCTGAATTCGATGCGGTGCTTCGAACAGCACCATTGTTCTAGTTTCGAGCTTTAGCATTTCTAGCTCTCGGGTTTTCGCCGCTAATTTCGCGCTTAAAAACCCAACGAACACAAATTGATTCACGGGCAAACCGCTTACCATCAACGCGGACATTACCGCCGAAGGTCCCGGCACTGGTCGGACGGGAACATCTGCCTCGATCGCGGCGTTCACTAATCCGTATCCGGGATCGGAAATCAGCGGCGTACCAGCGTCAGATATTTGGGCAACGGCTAAGCGATTTTCCTGCATTCGTTTAATGAGCGCTGCTGCCGTTGCCCGCTCGTTATGATCATGCAAGACTTGCATTTTTGTGCGGATACCGTAGGCAGAAAACAACTTTGCACTAACCCGGGTATCTTCAACACAGACTAAGTCCACGTTCGATAAAACATCGATCGCGCGCGCGGAGATGTCTGCCAAATTGCCGATAGGAGTAGCCACGACATAAAGCGCCGGTCGGTCGATTGACAGCTCAGAGGCATCATTTGATACTGTCGCGGTCATGAAGCTCCCAATAGTGCCCTTTGCCAGGCGGCGAATCCAAAATTTGTCGTGTAAACAGGTGGTTTTACTGTTTGCGCTCAGTATTTCACTACTCGGCTGCGGACCAGCCACCACACCGGTAAAAAATACCGCGCCGCCGCCAAAACCAACTGCCAGCGCCGAAGCAGCCTTGGCCAATCGAAACTATTTGGCAGCTGCCGAGGAATTTTGGCGCTTATCGTCCCAAAGTGAAAGCCCCGCTTCGGCTGAGCGCTTCGCTATGCAGGCGGCACTCGCCTACATCGACGCTCAGAACTTCGATCAAGCCGCAGCAATCGTTTCTGCAACTGCGGTAACTGATACCACTGCCACGCGCATCGCAACACTGGTGAGCGCTACGATCGGAGAAGTGTCTCCTGGCTATGTTTATGATCCGGACGACATCATCAACAAATTACAAACGATCGAGGCTCGCTCACTAACGCCCTATCAGAAAAGCGTTTACCATCGAACGCTTGGCAGAGCACAATACAGCTTAGCTAGCTTCAGCGACGCTGCGACATCGCTGAATCGCGCGCTTGATTATCAACAACCCGCGCACGAAACTGAGGCAATCCATCAGCAATTATGGCAAGCAATTGCGCAGCTAACGGGCGAACAGCGTACCGAGCTAATTTCAACGGGCAATAAAAATTTAACCGCTTGGCTGGCGCTAAAGGACTCAACTAACAATGTCTTGCACGATGGTCCTGCGTTAGATGCGGCGATAAACGCGTGGCGAACACAATTCCCTTCGCACCCTGCCAATCTGTTTATCGTTGAGCAACTTTACGAAATTTCGGAGTCGATAAGTGGAAAGGCTAGCAATATTGCTTTGTTACTGCCGTTTGAAGGTCGCTATCAACGCGCGGCAACGGCGATCCGAGATGGCTTCTTATCGGCGTGGTTTGATGATGCAGATACGCTCAAACCCATAGTTAACGTGTACTCGGTAAACCCCGAAAACGTAGCAAGTGTTTATCAGACAGCCGTTGGCAACGGCGCAGATTATGTAGTTGGTCCACTGCAAAAAAAATCAATAGAAAATCTTCTTCAAAATGCGAAGATCACAGTCCCAATTCTACTGCTGAATCGGATTAATGCGGGCACAATATCTGCTATCACAGCAAATCCGGACCTTGCCTTCAAACAAGAGCGAGTGTACCAATTCGCGCTCAGCCCCGAGGACGAAGCCAGTTCTATTGCGCGCCACATTTGGGATCGTGGACATCGACGCGTTGCTGCAATGGGAACCCAAACTAAACTCGGCGAACGTTTACTCACCGCCTTTCGGGACCAGTGGGAATCCCTTGGCGGCACTATATTACGTACGGTCGATTACGGCGGTGACCAATCACGTTATGCCAACGCCGTGCGCAAAACTTTTGCGCTGGATTACAGTACCGCTCGAGCAAAGCAACTCATCAAAACGCTAGGCCGAAATGTCATTCATAGTCCGCGTGCAAGAAAAGATGTTGATGGTGTCTTTCTTGCCGGGCTACCGGTTGATAATCGACAGTTAATTCCCCAATTGCGCTATTTTGGAGTGGCAAATGTGCCGATGTATTCGTCGTCGCACACCTTCACTGGAATCATTGACCCTGGCAATGATATCGATCTTGATGGGGCCAATTTCGGCGATATGCCGCTTATCTTGGGCATCGATTCTGACAACGCGGACTACGATCGCTATCAGGCTAATTGGTTGCGCTCAGGACCACAAAGTACTCGAATGTTCGCTTTTGGCTTAGACGCCTATCAGCTAGCAATGAGCGGCGCCAAGCTCAGGTACCAAGATAATGTAACGTATCGAGGCGCCACCGGAAATTTGAATGTGGATCGAACCGGAATAGTTACGCGCAACCTGCAAATGGCCAAATTTGTAAATGGCGTTCCATCAGTCGGCTTGCCATAGCACCTCGCAATGTGGCAAACGCTAATCAACAGATAGGTTACAAATTTGAAGACCTTGGTGCACAACACCTGGTCGATCACGGATACAAAATTTTAGCGAAGAATTATCGGTGCCGATATGGCGAAATTGATATCATCGCGCAGAACAAAAACACTCTGGTGTTTGTAGAAGTAAAATTTCGCTCACAACAGGATTTCGGCAACGCGTTGCAAATGGTGACTCCGAGTAAGCAGCGTAAAATCATACATACGGCTCAACACTATCTTCAGAAAAACCGACGCCTTAATTATTTGGACGGACGTTTTGATGTTGTTGGCATTACCCAAAAAGACGCAGACGAAAGCTTAGAAATCGAGTGGATTCAAGGCGCGTTCACAATCTAATGGCGGTTGATGTCGAATGCCAAAAAGCGTTTGATTACTTTTACATTACTTGTATATGGCTTTAACGAGAACAACTAATTGGATCAATTGAACAGGGTTAAAGCGTTATTCGCCGAGAGTATCGCGACTAAGCAAGCGGCCGCTAACGAGCTAGCGCCCGGTATCACCGCAGCGGGAAACGTATTAGTTGCGACTTTGAGGCAGGGCTCGAAAATATTAACCTGCGGGAATGGTGGATCGGCGGGCGACGCTCAGCATTTTTCATCCGAACTACTGAATCGGTTCGAACGTGAGCGACCAGGGTTAGCAGCTTTCGCGCTAACAACAGATAGCTCAACCGTCACGTCCATTGCGAACGACTATTCTTTCGACGACGTATTTTCGAAACAAATTCGGGCACTAGGCCGCGAAGGTGATACGCTTCTCGCCTTCACCACGAGCGGAAATTCATCCAACATATTACGCGCAATTGAAGCAGCGCACGAAAAATCAATGAATGTTGTGCTACTCAACGGAAAAGACGGTGGAAAAGCTGCCACAATGCTCAGCGCGGCCGACATTGAGATTCGAGTCCAGTCCACATCAACTGCGAGAATCCAGGAAGTTCATTTACTTATTATTCATTGTTTGTGTGATCTAATTGACAACGATTTTCTCGATCGATAACCAAATACGAGAGTGATATGTTTCTAAATACTCCTAAGTTTATCCGATACTCCTTACCACGCTTTGCCTTTGTAAGTATTTTTTGCGGGACATTATGCGGCTGTGCTGGTGTTTTATTTGGCGGCGCTGTAACAGGGGCAACGGTCGCAAATGACACGCGTACCACTGGCAGCGTAATAGAAGATCAAGCGATTGAATTGAAAGCGTATGATTTGATTTGGGCCGATCCTGAATTAAAAGATCAGTCCCACATTAGCACCACGAGCTACAACCAGATAGTCCTACTAACTGGCCAGGCCCCGACTGAAGAACTTCGCAATCGTGCGGAGCAAAAAATAAATGGTATTGAGAAAGTACGCTTCGTGCACAACGAGATCGCCATCGCCGCGCCAAGCTCTTTCACAGCGAGAAGCAGTGATTCTCTCCTAACAGCGAAAGTAAAAACCAAATTGATCGCACTAAAAGAGATCGATGGTACTAAAATTAAAGTCGTCACCGAAAATGGCGTGGTCTATTTGATGGGTTTGATAACCGGGGCTGGGGCAGATAATGCGGCGACAGCCGCAAGTACGGTGAGTGGCGTACAGAAAGTGGTTAAACTTTTCGAGGCACCACATTCTAACTAGACAGCAAACTCAGTCCTGAGTTTGCGAGCAAGAATAGCCCATGTGCTTTACTCGACGATCGTAAGATGAGGTTTTTTCTTGCCCGGTTCCTTATCATCAGACGATTGACTATCCGCCGACTTTTGCTTGGGACCATCACTATTTTGCTCTGCCGTCGTCTGCTCCGCAGGCGCGGGAACGCCAGAAATTACCGGCATGCCTTCCGCTTCGGGAGGAATAACAATCCCTTCACCATTCTCTTTGGCATACACAGCTCGCACACCGTTAATTGGAATAAATAATTCCTGCGATACCCCGTCAAAGCGCGCGCTAAAACTAATGTACTCGTCACCCAGGTTAAGGTCTTTGACTGCCGTTGGGGCAACATTCAAGACAAGCGAATTATCCTTCGCAAACTGCTCAGGAATCACAACGCCTTCGGCGCTGGTGTCTATGAGTAAAAATGGGGTGAATGAATTATCGACCGCCCAATCGTAGATTGCACGAACTAGGTAAGGTCTGGTCGAAACCACACTCAAAGAAATTCTCGTGCTCAGCTCGCTAGCGTTACTTTGCTATTAAACGATAATGTTGCGTTCGAACGGGGATAAGCTCGCCTGGAAGCCCTCGCGAGCAAATATTTTCTCCGCGTACTTAAGAAGCGGTCGGGCTTGCGTGGTGAGCTTAACTCCGTAGTGAGACAGGCGCCAAAGTAATGGTGCCAAACAGCAGTCCGTCAGCGAATATTCCTCTGACATAAAGAAGGGTTGCTGAGAAAAAATCGGCGAAATAGCCATTAGGTTATCGCGAATTGTCTTACGTGCATTTGCCGCAGCGATCTCGTTCGAGCTCGTCAAATCGGCAAGCGAACCATAAAGGTCACGGATGACCCGGTATCTAAACTGACGATTGTTTGCTCGAGACACTGGATCTACCGGCATCAGCGGGGGATGCGGATATCGCTCGTCTAAGTATTCCATCATGATTTGAGCGTCATAAAGCACCAAGTCGCGATCAATTAACGTTAGCACGGAATCATATGGATTTAGCGCACTTAAATCCTCTGGCTTATTTTCCGGTTCGACAAAATTAATCTCAACGTTGATGTCTT
>JBCCFA010000022.1:0-19658 GCA_039029975.1 Pseudomonadota bacterium | reverse complement strand
TCCATCTGAGTTTCCGCAAAATTTTGACGCGAGAAATTTGCAGTTCAATGAAACGCGCAAAAGTATTGGTATTCAATACTTGAAGGTGCACACTGTGGAACCTTCGATGAGTAATGGCCGCCCAGCACCCGGCTCGTAGGGGCTCTATGTGGTATCCCAGTAATCGAAACAAACTAGCGCGGGGCTCTGCACTTTTATCAACTCAATACAATAATAAGCATGAATAAAAAGCTGACGAGCCTGCTAGGCCAGCGGGCACGCTAAGGTGGAAAACTGCGCAGTGTTCCTAAAATACATGTCTTGCATTAACTCTGGTCATAGGTTCGACGTGATGCTCTCGCTAGCGTAAGCTGGTTCTCGTCATCGGTTCGCCGTAGAGAGCTAAGAGTAGTGATTAACGCATCTGAAAAACCGGCAACACCTGCAAAACTAGTTCGGGCGCGCAGACCTGGGTTTGGCTATCGCGATTAAACGGGGCATTGTTATCGAACGGCCGTTTCAGATAAATTATTCGTGGAGGCATCTGTATCGCAAGAGGGATTCGTAACGATAGCGAAAGAGCTTGACCCACCGCTGCTCACCAATCTGGTGGACGGTGCCCGCTTGCCGGTACCAATTGCGGAACAACTCAGAGATTTCGGGTTTGCTCTAACTAATTACCCGGTACCAGAAATGCACAAAATTATGGGGCCTGAACATTTCTGGGATTTCCAATAGAAGTGTATACCGTAAAATCAAAATAATGTCTGATCCTGCACACCGTCTATTGTTCGACAAAATTTGGGATGCACATCGCGTCACTGCACTTGGCGGCGGCTATGATCTGATTTATATCGATCGCCACATGATGCACGAGCTCGCATCCAACATTGCATTCGATCGTATTGCCGAGTCCGGCTTTGAAGTGCGGCGCCCCGATCTGTGTTTTGCCACGCATGATCATGTTATCTCAACGGCGGAGGATCGCCATGACGATTCGTGGCCAGAAAGCGCGAGTTACATTCATGCTTTAAGAAAAAATACTCGGGACCACGGGATAAAACTGTTTGATTATCAGGGGAGCGATCAAGGCATCGTGCATGTGCTCGCGCCAGAGCAAGGCATTGCGCTACCGGGCACAACGATTGTTTGCGGGGATAGTCACACCTGTACCCTTGGTGCGTTAGGCGCGTTGTCGTGGGGGATTGGGACATCGGAAGTCGCACATGTATTAGCGACCCAGACGCTACTGCAGCGACGCCCAAAAGTGATGCGTATCCATTGCCAGGGTCAGCTGCGTGCGGGCGTTTCAGCAAAAGACTTGATTCTGACGTTGATTGGGCGATTCGGTGCAAACGCGGGCGAAGGCTACGCCGTCGAGTACTGCGGCGAAGCGGTTCGTGCCTTATCGATCGAGGCACGTCTAACGCTCTGTAATTTGAGCATTGAGATGGGTGCGCGCATGGGCCACGTAGCACCCGACGACACAACTTATGAATACTTAGCGAATCGACCACACGCCCCTACCGGCGCCGCTTGGGAAAAGGCGCTTAGCGCCTGGCGGTTGCTACCGGGTGATGTTGAAGCGACGGCCCACGTTGAGCACCAATTCGATGTCAGCGGATTAAACCCGCAAGTCACTTGGGGCACCAGTCCCGCACAGGTGATCGATATCGCGGGGCGAATCCCCAATCCGGACGACGTACCCGATACAGCAGAGAAACAGGGGATGCGAAAGGCGCTCGACTATATGGGCCTTGAGCCTGGACAGACCCTAAGTGGCACGCCCATAGACGCGGTCTTTATTGGGTCATGCACCAACAGTCGTCTGTCGGATCTGCAAGCGGCCGCCGACGTCGTGCGCGGTAAGCATGTCGCGCGTGATGTAAAAGCACTCGTGGTACCAGGTTCAACCCGCGTAAAACAGGCCGCGGAGTCCGCTGGGCTCGATAAGGTTTTCAAAGCAGCGGGTTTTCAATGGCGCGCGGCAGGATGTTCTATGTGCGTGGCAATGAATGACGACCGCTTAGAAGCCGGACAGCGCTGCGTATCAACGTCCAACCGAAATTTCGAATCGAGACAAGGTAAGGGTGCGCGCACCCACTTAGCAAGCCCGGCGGTGGCGGCCGCTTCCGCTATTCAAGGCGAAATTACCGACCCTACGGTGTCGTTTTGATGAGCGATAAATTGCCGGCCTGTTTTACCTCGCAGGTCGTAGTGCTCGCGATACCTAATATTGATACAGACACAATTATTCCAATTGATTACTGCGTCAATCGTGAACGACCACACTTTGATGAAGGACTATTTCGATTATGGCGGTTCCATGACGATGGCACCGAAAATACCGACTTTGCGCTAAACGCGCCAAGATTTCGAAACGCTGAAGTTCTCATCACGGGTGAAAACTTCGGGTGCGGCAGTTCTCGGGAAATGGCCGTTTGGGCATTAGCCGATTTTGGTATTCGCGCCGTGATCGCGCCAAGCTTTGGCGAGATCTTTTACAACAACTGTTTTCAAAATAACGTGCTTGCCGCATGTCTCACTCAAGCGCAAATCGATGCGATTGGTCATTGCGCTGAAATCAACGACACTTACGAAGTATCCATCGATATTGACGAGAAATGCCTACGCGCGCCCGGTTTGCCACCCTATCCTTTTGATCTCGATGGTCTCCGCGCCGAAATGTTACTTAAGGGGCTCGATCCAATTGAGGCGACGCTGACGAGGGAGGCTGAAATTGCGGCATTCGAAATTACCGATCGAGCGAAAAGACCCTGGGTGAACCCGCGCAGTTCGTCATCAAATTAACAGATAAACATCGCGTGCTGAATTTATGCACGGGCTTCATAGGCTTAGCCAAAAAATAAGAACGAAAAATGTTCGCCAAATCTACGCAGTTGTAACGCGTCACGATGCTGCTGGTCATTCGATATTTTTATCGCGCGGCGTCGCATTGGCGGTAACAGAAACGGAATCTATGCCGCTTCTAGCGATATTCGACCTTTGGGTGACGGACGCAACCCGGGCAAATAATGAAGGTATAGCGGGAACGCTGCGCGGCATTCTAGTATTCGAATCGATGCAATGCGATGCTTCGGGTGTTTAGAGCGTCAACATCATGACAATGCTGTAGTTGATCGTTGATGAGCCTTTAAGGTAATCGAACCCGCCAAACTGTAAAACTGCGCAGTGTCCCCTACATCACTAGGTTCAATAATCGCGTTCGACGCCGCCTCCCCAAGCACAAACATTAAATTTTAGTAATGTTGCGTCCACCTTCAGGTAATACTCAGTGCGGCATTATCTCGGCATCGTAAGTAAGCCCCACTTGGGGACCTAAAAGATGAGCGAGTCAATGAGCAAACCCTTAGAACGTTTTCTTGCGCTGTACGCCAATCTTAGCCACTACTCACCTAATAAATTGGCAGAGGTATACAGCGAGGATGTGGCGTTTGTCGACCCAGTTAGCGCCCATCATGGACTTGATTCAGTCAACGCTTACTTCAAGCGAATGTTGCTTAACTGTCAGTTCTGCATATTTGAAATTCAATCTAGTCAAGCGCTCGGCGATACCGGCCATGTGAGTTGGACCATGCGTTTTCAGCATCGCCATTTGCGCGGCGGCAAACCGATTGAGGTACAGGGATTCAGCCTATTGAATTTTGAGCGTGGACGCATCAATCGTCAACAAGACTATTACGATATGGGCGCTATGATTTACGAGCATGTGCCCGTCCTTGGACCCATTGTTTCCGCACTGCGAAGAAGGTTGGCCGCGTGAAGAGTCTTTTAGTCACCGGTGCAAGCTCGGGAATAGGCAAGGCCCTAGCGCTGCATGCCGCTGAATTAGGCTGGAAAGTCACTGCGACGGGCCGCAATCGAGCCCGACTGGAAGAACTGGCCTCTCAACATGCCAACATCGATTTCCTGACCTTTGACATCACGAAGCTGGACGAATGCCGAATAGCACTAAGCGGAAGGCACTTCGACACGGTCATTCTTAATGCCGGCACCTGCGAATACGTGGATATTGAGGTGTGGGAACCAGAGATGTTTAAGCGCGTCTTTGATGCAAATTTCTTTGGTGCCGTGAACTGTCTCGAAGCGTTGCTGCCAAGCCTGACTAAAGGCGACCAATTAGTGTTTGTCGACAGCCTCGCACGCCTGCTACCGTTTACCCGGTCGCAAGCTTATGGCGCGAGCAAAGCCGCGCTGCATTATTTGGGTAAGGTCATGGAGGTGGACTTAGCCGAGCGCGGCGTCACCGTACAAACTGTCTCCCCAGGTTTTGTGCAAACGCCACTTACCGATCGCAACACGTTCAAGATGCCGATGCGCATCTCAGCGGAAGAAGCTGCGACAACACTGCTAAGCGCAGTTGAGTGCGGATCTACGAGCATTCATTTCCCGCGGATTTTTTCAACGCTCATCAGAGCGCTCGCCAGTCTTCCGTATCGCTGGCAGGTGTTCCTATGTCGACGCATGAAAATCGCAGAGAACGCTAAGTCATAACCCGCGCTAAAGGACAAGAACATGAGAATCAAACTCAATAATTACAAGCTGGTGCTTAACTTTTTCTGGTACCAAACCATCTGGTTCGCGGCGGTGTTAGGTGGAAGCCAGTTCGAAATGCTTATCATCTTTTTGCTGGTCCTACATATCCTGCAAGTTGCGGATCAAAAAGTAGAGCTCAAGATCCTTGCACTGTGTGGCGGTATCGGCATCAGCGTCGACAGTGTGCTCACGTGGCAGGGGCTATTTGTGTTCGACCCATCCCCCACAGTGCTGCCAATTCCATTGTGGCTAATGGGCATCTGGTTTGGTTTTGCGGGCATACTGCGCCACAGCTTGAACTACATTGTCACGCGACCCATTCTCGCGATCGGCGCAGGCGCTTTTTTCGCTCCTTTAACCTATTTCGCTGCAGCCAGACTGGGTGCCGTGACATTTACACTGCCTGTGAGCCTTAGCGCTGTAGTGATCAGCACGGTATGGGCAGCGCTCATGGCGCTGTTCAGCATGTGTTGTTTGTGGGTTGAGCGGACGAATCACAGCAAGCAATCATTGCTTCTCAACACAATTAACCCTGCTGCAACCAAGTAATCGGATTTCAAAGACATGTCAAAGCAAATCATCGGGATATTTGCCCTGAATCTCATATTGATAACCTCAGCCGCGGACAGTCTGGACACCGCTCGTGCGGAAATCCCAACCGCTAGCTTGGTTGGCGAGGGCCGCCTGAAAGTGCTGTTCTGGAAAGTATTTGATGCGCAGCTTTATGCACCGCGGGGCGAATGGTCTATGCAAGCACCTTTTGCACTCAGTCTGAATTACCTACGCCATCTTGATGGCGAGAAGATTGCTGAACGCTCGATTGACGAAATACGCGACCAGGGTTTCAACAATGAAGCCAAACTTAATGAATGGTTGAGACAAATGCGGGCAATCTTTCCAGATGTCGATCAGACCACAACACTCACTGGTGTCTACAAACCACAACAAGAAACGCGATTTTATTTGAATGGCGAACTCATTGGCCGCGTTGACGATCCAGCTTTTGGTGAACGTTTTTTCAAAATCTGGTTGGGCGAGAAATCATCCCAACCTAAATTACGCAACAAACTAATTGGGGGAGCACGCTCATGAAAAAACTGACTTTTCTGTGCCTGCTGGTTTCATTAACCGCTTGCGGCTCAATCGACGGCAAACGTTATCTCGCAGATCCGATCGATTTCGATCTCTATACATTCTCTAATGGTGATGTGGAAGCGTGGGGCATCGTCCAAGATCGAAGCGGCAATTTGATTCAACGCTTTAAAGTCGAAATCGCCGGCAGCTTGAATTATGGCGAACTGCTATTGGACGAGACGTTTAGCTACAGCCTCGGTGAAGGCGTAGAAAAACGGCTCTGGAAAATTAACCATGAACAAACGGGATTTAGCGGTGGCGCTGGAGATATCGTTGGGTCGGCTGCCGGCAAAGATTATGGCAACGCGTTTTATTGGGCATATGAAATGGATCTGCCAGTTGGGGACACCGTATATCGAGTCAACTTTGAAGACTGGATTTGGGCGTTTGATGATGAGGTGATCGTCAATCGATCCTACATAAAAAAGTTCGGCGTCGTATTTGCCGAAGTAACGATCTTTATGCGCAAACGAGCATTCCTAAAGCACTAGATCGGAAGGACTACCTGACAACACAACCCTGTATCGCGTTCCGTTTCTGTGATTTCGTTCGCGTGACCTGCCGCGGGCAACCCGTCTGTTAAGATTAGTCTACCTTCATGTAGCTTCACAACAGCAGCAACCATGGCCAACCCTAAGCCATTGCCGCGAACTGTGCGAGCGTTGTCGACGCGATAGAACCGCTTCAATACTTCTTGTCTCAATTCCGACGCAATCCCAGGGCCAGAATCCGCGACGCTAACAAAAAGCTCATCGCCTGAGTGTTTGCAGATTACTTCTATCGCACCACCGCCGGGTGTAAATTTTACTGCGTTATCTAAGAGGTTTGCGACTAGTTGAAACAGCAAGTCGCGATCTCCCTGTATCTGTGCTGAATTTATTTCGCATCGAATTTTAATGCCGTTGCCCTCGGCAATCGGTTCGTAGAGTTCGAGCGCATCAGTTATCAGTGTTCCAAACTCTACGGGCTGAAACGCATCTTTGCGTTTTTCTGTTTCGATTTCCGTAATGCGCAGCAAGCTGTTAAAAATAGCCAGAATATTATCTAGTTCTTCCAGCAGCTTGCTTTGTTCTTCGCCACGCAAAGTTTGTTCAATATCGCTGCGGAGCCTTGCTAGTGGCGTGCGTAGATCATGAGCAATGCTGTCAGAAACGGATTTCACGCCCCGCACCATTTCTTCCAGTTCATCGAGAAAACGATTCAGCACCATCGTCATTTTGCTTAAATCATCCCAATTACTATCGACCGGCAAACGCCTAGAAAGATCGCCAGTCTCTACGATACTGATTGCCGTATCCGCCACCCGATTCATTCGATCGAATACATAGACACCCACAGCAATGCTGCCCACCGCAAATACAAGCAAGACAGCACTTGTGATCCAACTGAATGCCTGAGCAAAGGTCTGCGCAAAAAACAGATCGTCCACATTACGCGCCACTAGCAATCTCTCGCCGCTTTCTAGCGTGGTGATCCCTCCCATAAGAAGCTGGGACTCAGCAGCGTTGGGTTGCCCGTCGGCTGCTGGCAACGGTGTCTCAAAAGAGATCACCCCATCATCGATTTCCGTTCCCGCATCCGGCCAGCCGCTGAAATCACCTGTAATCTCATTTGCAACATTGCGTAGCGCATACAGATAGCCGCTACCGGTCCGGCCAGCAATGAAGTTATCGAGCGATGTCGGCTCGCCGTGTTCGAGAAACCGCTTCACAAATAGCAATTCCGAGTTAATCGCCGCTTCAGTCTCGCCGGCGAGATCTTGGTTAGATGCCGCCACTAGTGCATAGACTGAAAAAAGCACGCTGACTAGGAGTAGCAATGAAATCAGCACGCCTAACGCCAGACTAGAACTGCGGGCATAACGACGGAGGCCTTGCATCTTTTTATACGATATTAATCCGACAGTAGCCGGTATCCGGCACCACGCACGGTTTCAATGAGTGCCTGGTTAAAGCCTTTGTCGACCTTGTTGCGTAGCCTACTGATATGCACGTCAATGACATTGGTCTGAGGGTCGAACGAATAATCCCAGACGTTTTCCAACAACATGGTTCGGGTAACCACTTGTCCTTTGCGGCGGAGCAAATACTCCAACAGTCTGAATTCACGATCCTGCAGCGCAATATGCTGTTCACAGCGGAACACCTGGCGTGCCAAAAGATCCATGCGCAAATCGAAGGAACTAAGCTCGGTGATTTGCTCGTCACCGCCGGTGGTTCGACTAGCAATGACTTCCAACCTGGCCATGAGTTCTTCGAAGGCGAAGGGTTTAACCAGATAGTCGTCTGCACCTGAACGCAGTCCTTTCACCTTGTCATCAACTTTCCCGAGTGCGCTGAGTATCAGCGCAGGCGTGTCAATGCCTGAGGTACGCAATGAATTCAACAACGCCAGACCATCCACGATCGGCAACATGCGATCAATGATCAAAACATCGTACTGCTCCGTTGTGGCGCGAAACAGGCCCTCGCGACCGTCATGTACTACATCGGAGTTGTGCCCGTTTTCAATCAAACCTTTGCTGATATACCTCGCTACCGCCTCGTCATCTTCTACTATGAGTACTCGCATGATTCGATTCTTTGTTCAATCCACTCAGTAAGCTTCGGTTGGAAAGGCACCGTGAAGATCATAAACAGCCCGCCGCCAATATGCCACGGCAAAGGTATCAAGATCATTCTAATTTTGATTCGCAGGTGAGGACTAATACGCCCTCTATGACTCCAAGCAGATTGGAAAATACATTCGCATTGTAATCTGTGGAAATTAAATGAACGAAAATCCCCGATTTTGAGGGGTATAAAACAGAAACCTCATAGACACCTTAGCGATAAATGGCTTGTGAAGCCGCTGAACCCCAATAGCATCAAGACAAATGGAAATGTTTTCATACGTAAAAAAAATATTCTCAGAAGACGAACTGCATCATTTTCATTAAAGCGCATAGTAGTAGTTAGGATGAAAATATTTCAAGGGTGTTCCGTAACTAGCTAACGTGCTTGCCGCATGTGTCACTCAAGCGCAAATCGATGCGATTAAACATTGTGCTGAAATCAACGACACGTACGAAGTATCCATCGATATTGACGAGAAATGCCTTCGCGCGCCCGGTTTGCCACCCTATCCTTTTGATCTAGATGGTCTCCGCGCCGAGATGTTACTTAAGGGGCTCGATCCAATTCAGGCGACGCTTACTCGGGAGGCTGAAATTGCGGCATTCGAAATTTCCGATCGCGTTAAACGACCCTGGGTGAATCTCCCCACTTCGTCATCAAACTAGTAGATTATCCTCGCGGTCTGAAGTAACGCGCGGGCTTCGCAGCCTTAGCCAAAAAAATAAGACAGTAAACTGTTCGCCAAAATCCGCCGAATTGTTACAGCCCGCAATGCTGACGGTCAATCGATATTTTTATCGGACAGTGACGTTTTCTGGGGACAATATTCCGGGGACACTGCACAGTATTTCAGTATTCGAATGCGAACCGCACGCCGCTTCGGGTGTTTCGAGACTCAATGCCATCGTGATGACGCAGTATTTGATGATTGATGAATCTGTAAGGTCATTGAACGCACTAAACTGGAAAACTGCGCAGTGTCCCCTAATACAGTTAATCCTCCCGCGCAATAATCTCAGGTGGCTCAAACGCGGTCACCGCCGGTGGGGTGCCTTCGAAGCGCGTAACTTGCACTAAGCAGGAATGCGCGATTGGGCCTTGGGCGAGTGATGACGTACCTTTGTCGATGGTAAGCACATTAGGATTACCGTGCTTGCAGTCGCTACCGATCTCGTCTGCCGGATCGAACCAGGCACCGGTGCTGAGTTGCACGACGCTTTCGCGCACCGCGTCATCCACGATAACGCCGGCGAGGCAAGCACCCCGTTGACTGGTCACCCGCACAATGTCGCCGTCTTTTAGGTTTCGTGCAGCTGCGTCTTGCGGGTGCAAACGAATGGGCTCTCGGCCATGGATTTTTGATGCGCGGCTGTATGATCCATGGTCAAGCTGCGAGTGGAGTTTGGTATACGGTTGATTAGAGATGAGATGTAAAGGGAATGCGTTACTTGCATTGCCGAGCCACTCGGCCGGCTCAAACCAGCTTGCATGACCAGGGCAGTCTACATAGCCAAAACTTGCCACGGTTTCAGAGAATATCTCAATTTTGCCGCTCGGCGTGCGCAGTGGATACTTTTCCGGATTCTCGCGAAAAGTATCCATCATCACTTTGGGCGTTCCTGCGCCTTCGAGTTTAATCCAACCGTCTTTTGCGAAACTGTCAAACGCGGGTAATTCGTGCTGCCGCGCACCCTCAACCGTTTGTTCGTAAATCCAATTTAGCCACGCCGTTTCGTCGCGACCTTCGGTGAAATCTTCGTTGACGTTCAAATGTTCGGCGACGGCAGCAAATGCGTCGTAGTCGTTGCGCGATTCGCCAATCGGTTCAACCGCCTTACTCATGTAGATCAAGTACGGATCGCGTGGCGACATGCCAATATCGTTGCGTTCGAGCGGCGTGGTACATGGCAGAACGATGTCTGCGTGCTTGGCGTGGGCGTTCCAGCACCATTCGTGCACGACGATCGTATCCGGTTTTTGCCAAGCCTTGAGCATGCGGTTCAAATCTTGATGATGATGAAATGGGTTACCGCCGGCCCAATAGATCATGCGAACATCAGGATATTTAAGCGTTTGGCCATTATAGGTAAAGCTCGCGCCGGGATTGAGCAGCATGTCGCTAATTCGAGCCACAGGAATAAATGATTCGATGGCGTTTTTCCCTTGCGGGAGTGACGCACCGCTAATACTTGCGTAGTGATCGCCAATCGCATTAATCGCGCTATAACCAAATCCAATACCGCCACCAGGTAAACCGATTTGCCCAAGCATGCTCGCGAGGCTGAGCGCTGCCCAAAACGGTTGCTCGCCATGATCCTGGCGCGTGAGTGACCAGCTCACTGAGATCATTGTGCGTTTTGTCGCCATGCGGCGCGCAAGCTCGCGAATTGTTTCCGCATCAATCTCGCTTACTTGAGCGGCCCATTCCGCGCTTTTCACGACGCCATCTTTTTCGCCAAGGAGATAGGCCGCAAAAACATCGAAACCAACGGTGCATCGTTCGATGAATGATCGGTCAACCAGAGATTCTACTAATAGCGTATGCGCGAGCCCCAACAACAGCGCGGTGTCGGTCGATGGGCGTAAGGCGAGCCACTCCGAACGCGCGTTATCCGGCATGTCAGAACGGAGTGGACTTACGGTAACAAACTCAATGCCCGCATCGATCGCCTGATCGAGATGGCCTTTTTGCGTGTGCTCGCCGACACCGCCGGCATTAATTTGGCCGTTCTTCAACGGCACCCCACCAAACGCCACAAATAATTCGGTGTTTTTAATAATCGATGGCCAACTCGTGGCGCGAGTCAGGTAGCCGCGAAATGATCCAATCACATGCGGAATCGCAACCTCAGCCGCCGCGTAGCTGTAGGTATTCACAGCGTTGGTGTAACCACCGATACAGTTTAAGAATCGTTTCAGTTGAGACTGCGCATGATGAAATCGACCGGCACTGGCCCAGCCATACGACCCGCCGAAGATTGCCTCGTTACCATGTTCGCTGCGGATACGTTCGATTTCTCGGGCGACCAGTGCACTCGCTTGCGCCCAAGTCACTTCAACAAACGGCTCGCGACCGCGATTCGCTGGATTGGCGCCGGGGCCATTTTCAAGCCAGCTTTGACGCACCATCGGGGCGGTAATTCGGCTCGGCCCATCCATTACGTCAACGATGCCTGGGCCAATCGGCGAGGGATCCTGATCCGCCTCGAACGGGTGCAATGCGCTGACGCGTTGGTCAGTGACTTCGGTGCGATAAACGCCCCAATGGGTAGACGTTAACGGTAGATCTTCTAATTTGCTCATCTGCCCATTTTAACGGCTCAAAGCCATTCGAGGGGAACGCGGCCGAAAATATTCGTGCGACAAAATAAGTATTTTCCACACATGCAATAAAATCGGTAGCTCCGTTCGGGCGTCGCGGGGTAGCGGCGCACTGTACGGGAACCCTGCCATAAGCCGTTCAAGACGCGCAAAAAACGTGGCTGTTCCAATATACTGAACCGTCGATCGGTCAGCTAAACATATAAGAGGATTAACCATCATGGCAATTTTTGAACATGGCGAGGCAAAGCTTTACTACGAAGTCCACGGCGAAGGATTTCCGGTACTTCTCATCGCACCGGGCGGCATGCGCTCCTCGATTCCGTTTTGGTACAACACGCCGTGGAATCCCATCGAGCAACTGTCGCCGCACTATCAGGTAATCGCGATGGATCAGCGCAATGCGGGCAAATCGACCGGGCCGATTTCTGGCTGCGACGGCTGGCAATTGTTCGCGAGGGATCAGGTCGCACTTCTTGATCACTTGGGCGTTGATCGCTTTCACGTCGCCGGCATGTGTATCGGCGGCCCCTACATCATGGGTTTGATTGATGCCGTGCCTGAGCGGGTTGCCTCAGGTGTGATTTTTCAGACCATTGGCTTAAGCGATAACCGGCAGGCATTTTTAGATTTGTTCGACGGTTGGGCAGAGGAATTAAAACCGGCGCATCCCGACGTTTCCGCCGACGACTGGGCGAAGTTTCGCAATGCGATGTTTGGCGGCGAATTCTTGTTCAATGTAAGTGAAGACTTTGTGCGTGGCTGCGCGACCCCGCTGCTGGTGTTTATGGGCAACGATATCTATCACCCACAAGAAAGTTCACGTCGCCTCGCCGAGCTCGCGCCAAACGTTGAGTTCATTGAACAGTGGAAGGAAGCGCCGCATATGGGGCCGGCGATGGCGTCAATGGAAGCCTTCCTAACCAGGCATACCTGAGGTGCTTCGATATCGGACCCACACATAAGAATCTGCTTTTGATCGATATTAAGAAACGGCGCGAGTCGTCAGGACCATTTAGAGAGGAGTTCTGCAGCCTCATGTAGGGGCTTTACGTGTCCTCGGAGAAGCGTTGCTTAGAATCGATTCGGAAGTGGGGTTAGGTTCAGGAAGGACAGCCTAAATCCCAAGTCTTTCTTAATCTAAAAACCATCTTCCCAACAATGCGCGATGTCGATACAAATCCAACTTGCGCAATATTGGCAAGCGATTTGGCCAATTACCGCGGGTATCCTGTGCAATATTGCGGTGTTCGAAACCTGCTAGCGCCTGAGGTCCCCCCGATATGCAGACTTCCGTACGTTACCGTATGTTCTATGCTAGAATCCGCTAAATTGCCGTCGCGAGTGGAGTAGCCTGCAATTCAACTATCGCGGCGGTAACTAACTATGCAGAGGATTTTTATATGACGCAGCTAGGGATAATCGGCTTGGGCCGGATGGGTGCAAATATTGCCAAACGATTGGCGGCAGGAGGCCACCGGTGTGTTGGGTTCGACCCGCTATCCACCGCTGCCGAAGGGCTTAACGATGCCGGAGTTGATACGGTCGACACAATCGACGCCCTTCTCGATCGCCTCGACTCGCCGCGCAATATCTGGTTGATGGTGCCCTCCGGTGAGGTAGACGATGTTCTCGATAAATTGATCCCGAATTTGAGCCCGAACGATTTAGTCATTGATGGGGGTAATAGTCATTTCAAGCTAGCTGCTGAACGGGCCAGCAAACTTGAAGCGCATCAAATTCATTTTGTCGATGTTGGCACCAGCGGCGGCGTGTGGGGGCTGGAACGAGGCTATTGTTTGATGGTCGGCGGTGAAGCGACGTCGTTCGCACGGTTGGAGGAGATCTTTCAAACGCTCGCACCCGGCGTTGATGCCGCGTCGCCAACGGTAGGACGCGAATCTGCCCGCAGTACCGCCGATCGCGGTTATCTTCATTGCGGCGGCCACGGCGCCGGCCATTTTGTGAAGATGGTTCACAACGGTATTGAGTACGGCATGATGGCTGCTTTCGCGGAAGGCTTCCAACTGCTCTCAACTGCTGCGGAGGAATTCGATGATTTCGACTTCGAATGCAGCGAAGTCGCAGAACTGTGGCGCCGGGGTTCTGTCGTTGAATCCTGGCTACTAGATCTAACCGCCAAAGCGCTTACCGAAGATCCAAAACTTGAAGAACTAACGGGCCACGTGGATGACTCCGGCGAAGGTCGATGGACAATTCAAACCGCTGTCGATCTTGGTGTGCCTGTTCAAGTGCTCGCTGCGGCCTTGTATCAACGCTTCAGCTCGCGAGGGCTCGGCGACTTTGCGAACCGCGCGTTGTCTGCAATGCGCCGAGAATTCGGCGGTCACCGTGAAAAAAAATAATATTTGTGTATGGAGGTCCGCACCTTGAGTAGCGCCAGGTTACAGGTTTGTCTGGACCCGGCCGCCACCGCCGCTGCCGCCGCGAGCTACATCGCTACAGCAATAACGGAGCGTTTGCGGGTGGCCGCGAATTTTTCCGTCGCCTTAAGCGGCGGTACCACGCCAAAGCTCATGCTTGCGCGGCTTACAGACGAGTCACTTGAATGGGACCGCCTACAAGTGTTTCAGGTGGACGAACGTGTGGCGCCGGCGGGCGACCCAGCTAGAAACCTTAATCTAATTAAAGATGCCGTTGTGACCCCGGGTTTTCTTCCAGTTGAAAACTTGCATCCGATGCCGGTTGAAGCGATTTCAGCGCACAGCGATGCCGCCGCCGACCGTTATGCACAATCGCTGTGCCAGCGATTGAATACGCCACCCATTTTAGACCTAGTGCACCTCGGGTTGGGTGACGATGGTCATACCGCCTCGCTAATACCCGGTCGCCCCGAGATAGATCGAGAGGATTGCGACGTGTTACTCACCGATTTGTATCAAGGCCATCGCCGCATGACCTTAAGTTTGCCAATCCTTAATCGTGCTCGCCATCGCGTATGGCTAGTCACTGGCGCGAATAAAGCGGCAATGTTGGCGCGTCTTTATGCGGGCGACCAATCTATTCCCGCCGGGCGGTTGAGTAGCGCCAAAACGGTCATTTTTGCGGATACCGCGGCAGCGGCTGGACTTACCTAGCTAGATCGCGGATAGACAACACAAGCTAAGTGGCGGCAAATATTTTTACCAAACAATGATGAAACCCCATGACGACGCGAACCGATCAATAGGGTTTTTTTAATTATTAAGTTATCGGAGATGAGGCAGTGTTAAAAATCGGATACAAAGCATCGAGTGAGCAATTTGGACCGCGAGAGTTATTGGAATTTGCGGTACATGCAGAAAACGTTGGATTTGACTCCGTATGGATTAGCGATCATTTTCAGCCCTGGCAGCATACCAACGGACATGCCCCATTCGCGTTGTCATGGCTCGGCTCACTTGGCGAACGGACGCAGCGAATCACCATGGGCACCAGCGTATTAACGCCTACATTTCGATATCATCCTTCGATCATGGCACAAGCATTTGGCACGCTCGGTGCGCTTTATCCGAATCGCTTGGTGTGGGGTGTGGGCACAGGTGAATCGCTCAACGAAGTGCCGTCAACCAGCATGCAATGGCCGCCGTTCAAAGAACGCTTCCGTCGATTACGCGAATCGATTGAGCTAATGCGCAAACTGTGGCGAGAAGATCGGGTGAGTTTCGAAGGCGAATATTACCGCACCGAAAATGCAACGATTTATGATCGACCCGAGGAGCCAGTGCCAATTTACGTGGCCGCCGCTGGCGCGACGGCAGCTAGATTAGCCGGTCGAGTTGGCGATGGATTCATTTGCACCAGCGGCAAGAAACCGTCGCTATATCAAGAAACCTTGTTGCCAAACGTGCAAACCGGCATCGAAAAACGCGCGCCTAGCAGCGCACCACCTGAGTATATGATCGAAATGAAGGTTTCATTCGATACCGATCAGACGCGGGCGATGGAAGATACACGAAACTGGGCAGCGCTTGCTTTGAAACCAGAAGAGAAAACGGGTGTAGAAGATCCACTCGAAATGGAGAAGCTAGCAAACGCGTTGCCAACTGAACGCGCCGCGAGCCGTTGGATAGTTTCTACCGATGTAGAAGAGCAAATTGCCGGAATAGAGCCCTATATAAAAATGGGATTTACGCATCTGGTTTTTCACGCGCCGGGTAATGACCAGAAACGCTTCTTAGACCTTTATGCAGATCGTGTCCTGCCTGAATTGAGATCTCGATTCGGTTGAACGGAACATATTGCGGATAGCTAATCGCATATCCCTAATTTTTAATTAAGAACGCTGGCGTTTTACTTTACCAAAAGTAGCGCTTTCTCAACTGATATAGCGTTGGTTGATTAACCCAAAGCGAATCGCTTACGCTATCCCGAATCGCATGACAATGTTCTCAATTGACCGGCCGTGTTCGAGCTATTTGATAGTGCCATCGAAACATGTTTGAAGACATCGAATTTGGGATCAGCGCGTGATTATCCATGCACCGAATTGTGGACATGCTCTAACTCTTCTAACACCCTATAGGCAACCGCCAATTCGACGTAAGACCAAATAGAATCAGATCTGTAAATCTAAGTAAGGGACATTAGGCAGTATTCCGCTTTCCGAATCCAACTGAGGCGCCGCTTCGCATGTTTATTGAATCATCGCCGTCATAATGATTCTCTCGTTGATAGTTAATTAATCTATCAGCCCGTCGGTCGCGCTGAATCGGAATACTGCGCGTTGCGCCCATCACCGCCTCAATTACTTATTTTGGTCATTGAGATTCCCATCTAGGATGCAAATTTGCCGCTGCTGCATAAGATAAGGTTTTTCTAAGGCGTTGGTGGTTAGGCTAATCGCGCGATCATAGGCTTTGCATGCCTCGCCGAATCGTGCCGTTCTCCTCAACAAATCTGCACGTGCCGCGTGAAATGGTTGATAGCTATCTAGCACAGTTGCCAAGCATTCAATCAACGTTAACCCTGCCGTTGGTGACTCTGTATTCGCAACGGCAAGTGCGTAATTTAAACGTACCACGGGGGTGTCTTGCTGATCCAGAAGCGCCTGATAAAGACCGCTAATTTGTGCCCAATCGGTGTGTCCGTTTTGTTTGCTATCACTATGTACCGCGCTAATCGCGGCTTGAATTTGGTAGGGCCCAGGGCGGCGATGCCCTAGCGCGTTCATTAACAACGCCTTGCCTTGCTGCGCTTGATCATCGTCCCAAAGTGCTCGATTTTGCTGGTCAAGCGGAACGTAATTTTGCTCGTCGTCTATGCGCGCGGCGCATCGAGAATGGTGGAGCATGAGCAATGCCAACAAGCCGGCGTTTTCTGGGTCAGAAACTTGCTCGTTTAACAGTCTGGCTAATCGAATTGCTTCCGTGCATAGCTCGTCACGAATTAGCATGTCACCAGTATGCGCAACGTAACCTTCATTGAAGGTGAGATAAACAACACTACGTACGGCTTCAAGTCGTTCCCCTAGTTGTTCGCCTTCGGGTACCCGATAAGGAATTTTGGCGTCTCGGATTTTTCGCTTGGCACGTACTATGCGCTGCGCCATTGTGGTTGCAGGCAGTAGAAAGGCACGGGCAATCTCCTCTGTCGATAAGCCGCATAAGGTGCGTAGCGTCAGCGCAATTTGATGTTCAGACCGCAGTGCCGGATGGCAACAAGTAAATATTAATCGCAAGCGCTCATCAGGAATGGCTTCTTCTGCGAGCAATTCGTCTGACGACCATTCGGCTTCAAGTTGATAGGCGAATTTCAACTCTTCTTGTGAGGACTCACGGGTACCTATACGGCGCAACTGATCGATTGCCCGCCGCCGCGCAACCGTGAGCAGCCAGGCATCTGGTGCATTAGGTATACCTTCAGTCGACCAGCGCTTAGTTGCTTCTAGCCAAGCATCTTGCAAAGCGTCTTCGGCAAGCTGAAAGTCGTTTAAGCGCGCAATCAGTAACGCGAGCACCCGGCCAGCGTGAGCGCGATATAAATGGGTGATGGTATCGCCATCACCCATATTTCCCGACATGATTTACCGCGAGAGGATTGGTCGCACTTCAATCGTACCCGTGGCTGCATGCGGGATCTCCGCGGCCGCGGCAACGGCCTCATCGAGATCCGCGCATTCTAGGACATAGTAGCCGCCAAGTTGTTCCTTGGTTTCTGCAAACGGGCCGTCGGTCGTTGTGACCTTTCCGTCACGATTTTGAACGCAGGTCGCCGTTGCGGTCGGCATAAGCGGATCGCCTGCCTTAAATTGCCCAGCCGCAATTATCTTTTGTGTGTAAGCACCGTAAGCGGCCCACATAGCTTGCGATTCTTCGCTGGCAGGGTCGGTTTCAGTTTCTTGGTAATAAATTAAGGCGATATATTGCATTAGATGGTCTCCCTATGATTATTTTTCGGCACGCTTAAAGCAGTGCCACCAATAATAAGACGTTTGACCATCGCCCGGATCGACATTATTTCTTTTAATCAGGAATTCGTCCTACTCTAGGGGTCTTGAGCACTAATTTTGGGTGGGATTCGTTCTGCGGAAATTGTCAGGTTCGCATTAACCTGCTGATCCGAATTACTCCCATTCGGTAGTCGATCCGGGTTATCGTGGAGACACTGCGCGGTATTCTGGCATCCGGAACTGACCAGCGCGCTGGTTTACATGCTTCCTAAATTAGCAACATCATACTGATGCTTTAAACAATATTTAGCGAGTCTGTCATGTGGTCCGACGCGCTAAAATAGAAAACTGCGCAGTGTCCCAGTGTCCCCCCCTCACGCTTAGTGACTTTGGGAGGGAACGACGGTATCAACTTGGTGTATCCCACAACACGCTTGTGAGAATACCAACACATGTGGGTGCTTGATAAAAAAACTAGTGCCGGCTATCGACATCCGCACTAAAGAGCTTGGATAAATTTTCGCCAAAATTGCACCAGACACTTCCCCGGTTTTCAACCGTACCGGCTCGTTAATTTCGATTGCTCCGCCGCACGCGGATGTGCATGGCAAGATAAATTTCGCGATAATGTCGAACGTCTATTGATATCACTAATAAACTTTTAAGCCATTGTTAGTGGTTCGATACGCATCGAGAAAGTTAAATAATAAAAAACCGCCACACCATTTTTTACTAAGGAGTCCACCATGAAGTTGGGGATAATCAGTTTCAACACCGAGTATTCGATTCAAGCAGATGTGTTTGCAAAAGAAGCCGAAGCGCGCGGCTTCGAATCTGTCTGGTTCCCTGAACATACTCATATTCCGGCGAGTCGCAAAACTGAGTGGCCGGCGGGCGGTGAATTGCCGAAAGAATATGTACACATGTCTGATCCTTTTGTTAGCGCCGCAGCCGCCGCGGTGACCACTTCGGACATTATCATTGGCACTGGAGTCAGCCTTATCGCTCAACACGAACCCATTGCGCTCGCAAAAACAATCGCGAGTGTTGATCGATTAGCAAACGGTCGGTTTGAACTTGGCATTGGCGCCGGCTGGAATCAAGACGAAATGGAAAACCATGGTGTTGTTTATAAAGATCGTTGGAAAGTCACGATTGAACATTTAGAAGCGATGCAGGCCCTATGGACGACCGAAGAATCGAGCTATGCGGGGCGCTACGTCAACTTCGACAAGGTTTGGTCTTATCCAAAACCATTAAGTGACCCACATCCGCCAATTATTCTTGGCACACTTGCATCGGAATTCGGTCGCAAGCGGGCGGCCAAATATGCAAATGGTTGGATTCCGGTTGGATCTTTGCACGAGGATCTACCGAGTGATATTGCAGACATGCACGCCAAGCTGCGTGAAGAAGGACGCGATCCGGCAAATTTTCCAATCTCGATTTTCGATATTTTTGAAACGCCGTTCGACGAAATTAAGCGCTTATCACAAATTGAGGGTGTCACTCGTGCGATTCCACGTTGTCCGACAGAAGACACCAACACCGTGCTCAAGTGGATGGATGACTACGCGCGCTTGATCGACGAAGTCGCCTAGCATTCTGCTGAAGCTAGCGGCGAATCATATTGTTACCACAAATATTTTGAGATACCAATT
>JBCCFA010000021.1:0-19676 GCA_039029975.1 Pseudomonadota bacterium | reverse complement strand
AGCTGATAGTGGAGTTTCATTTCATCGTTACACGGCAAACGAGAAATCCTTATACACCTTAACACTCTGAATGCTGAGATGTACGTGTATACAGGTTGTCTGTTGGTTGCACCAAGCATACCAAGCATGTGTCTAATCCCCACGAAGAGAGAGGTGAGAGTCCACATAAAGAGTACCCAGCAGTGAGGTGGCAGGTGTCAAATCGGCTGAAAGCCAGAATTTAATAGAAGGAACTACATGTACGCCTGGCCGATAGTTCTTTGAACCAAGTACAACAAGGCCTATTTTCAGCTGATCTCTGGCCGGGCTTTCAACCCAGTCCGGCACCGCCGGCGGCACTCGGTCCATCGCGCGAGTGGGAGCTTGCGGCAAGCGAGCTACAACACGCCGCGGAGCGATTGTGGGCTGCTCAGAGCCAAATGCAAGAACACACAATGGGAACGTTTGAAGGCGCCAATCAGCGCTTTTGGAAAGAGATGGGCAAGGGCGAAGGAGAATTGAGCTCCTTAAAGGAAGTCTACGACTATTGGGTTAATTGTGCGGAAGAAGCTTACGCGGAGCGCGTCATGACCGAAGCTTACTCGCGCGATTTTGGCGAAGCCATCAACGCGCAAGCGGCGTTCAAAGTGAAGCTTACGGCACTCATTGATCGCTTTCTTGAAACACTTAATATACCGAATCGACGTGAACTGAACGGCATCATCGAACACATAAGTCGCTTGGAACAACGCTTAGCGACATTGGAAACGACGAAATCGGAATCCGCCAACGCAACCGAAGAAATAGTCAAAGACCTACAGACTGAAATTGCTTCCTTGAATCGTTCTGTGGTTACGCAAGAGACAAAAGAATCTGCCTCGAAGGTCACTAATTTGAACGTTAAACCCAAAAAAGCGGCTAAACGACAGGCGGCCGCGACGAAAAAATCGAAAGAAAGTGACAAATCGGTAAAGAAAGGAAAAAGCTCAAAAGAACAGAAGCGCGCGTCGAAACGCAAAAGCAAAGCTGAGTTCCATCTTACTGATATCACAGCCATAAAAAAATGAGGCCCGCCTATGCCTAAATTAGCACTCACACCGGGAGGCTTGCACAGCGAGCTACAAGCTTTTTCAGAAAAGCTGAACAGTGCTCGAGAGAACTTTCAACGGGCTGCTGAATTGCGCCCTGGTTGTTCAGAGCGAGAGCGGGTCGCGTCTATTGATAGCGTCGGGTTGTATCACTATAAACCGATCGCGGAAAACACAAATCCGATACCGGTACTCATTGTGTATGCGCTGGTCAACCGCGCTGAGATGGCGGATTTACAAACCGATCGTTCGCTCATTAGATCGCTTCTAGAAAAAGGCTTGGACGTTTACTTAATCGATTGGGATTATCCGGACGGATCGAATCGGCAGAGGACTTTGGGAAACTATGTCAATCGCTATATCGGCGGATTCGTTCAACACATCTGCAATCTATATGACTTAGACGCGATCAATATGTTGGGAATTTGTCAGGGCGGCACGATGTCAAGCTGCTACGCTGCTTTAAACCCGGATCGCGTGCGTAATTTAATTACGACCGTGACCCCGATCGATTTCCACACTCGAGATGACATGCTGAGTCATATTTTTCGCCATGTGGACGTCGATTTGCTCGTTGACGGCGACGGCAATCTATCCGGTGATCTGCTGAACCTTATTTTTTTGTCGCTGAAACCATTCCGGTTGGCGCAGCAGAAGTACGTTGATCTGATTAAGAGCAGTGACGATGCTGCGACTGTCGAAATGTTTATGCGTATGGAGCATTGGATATTTGATAGCCCCTCGTTAGCTGGTCAGGCATTTAAGGAATTCGCCAAGCAGTTTTACCAAACGAATAAGTTGATTAAAGGTGAAGTTGAGATAGACGGTGAGCGAGTCGACTTAGCAAATCTTACGGCGCCTGTATTAAATATTTTTGGACGGGACGATCATTTAGTGCCGCCGCCGGCATCACGTGCGCTAGGGCAATTCGCCGGCACTAAAGATTACACCGAGCTGGAATTTCCGGGCGGACATATTGGCATCTATGTTAGCGGTAGAGCGCATAAGCTAGTTCCCCCGGCCATTGTGGAGTGGCTGCAAAGCCGCTAAAAAAATGCCCCCCAATTGCCATCACGAAAGGTCAAAAGGGGAGCATAGGGGAGGCCATTTTCAACGTGACTGTGAGTTGAGAATGGGAGGAGTCTACTACCCGCCCGCGATGCACATGCGATGGTCGATTCCGCTAGGTTGATAAATCCTAGCAGGCACTAATTTCCTCAATTTCGGCGTCTGCGGACACGTTCTCGCCCGATTTGATGCATCGCAACAATATATTGCAGTGCACCATACCGCTTGCAACCCATTTCGTCAAATTTGCTTGCGGTAATATTTCACATTCCAACCCCTCGAATCGGCGATCCGGGGGCTCAGCAGAATCGGTTTGGCGCGCGGCAAAAGTTGCTTGGGCGTTTCTTAGAGATTTGGGTAATCAACCGCGATATTTACTTAGAACATTCGATTCTTCGACTTAGGTCGCAGATTGTCGTCTAATTGACATAAATTATTAATTAAATACGAAATTTCGAATAGTTTTTCTTCAAATCTTGTCTATGGTTAGTTAGCATTCGGTTGCGTCTGGAAATACCGTGCTGGCGGTTCGGCGTAACAACTATTTCGAGCAGAATTTAATAAAAAAATACTTGGCCTGAGGAGGCACAACAACGATGACCAAACATCCCGAATTAGCGGCGTGGGTCGAAGAAGTCGCGGCGCTAACCAAACCTGACCAAATTCGCTGGATCGATGGGTCGGAGGCAGAGCACGACGAGCTAATCGAGCTCATGCTCGACGACGGGACGCTAGAAAAGCTAAACGAATCTACCCACCCTAATTGCTACCTGCATCGTTCGGACCCGCACGACGTTGCGCGCGTTGAGCATCTAACCTTCGTCTGCACCGAGAATGCCGAAGATGCCGGTCCAAATAACAACTGGATGTCAATCGAAGAGGGCCACGCGAAAGTAGACGCGCTTTACGACGGCTGCATGCAAGGCCGAACGATGTTTGTTATCCCCTACTTAATGGGGCCGTATGGCTCGCCATTCTCGCGCGCGGGCGTTGAGATTACTGATAGTCCGTACGTTGTGAGCAACATGCGAATTATGGCGCGTATCGGCGCGAGAGCCCTGGCGCACATCGAAGCCGGGAATTCATTTGTGCGTGGCCTGCATTCAATCGGCGATCTGGATCCCGAGCGACGTTTCATTATGCATTTCCCCGAACAACTGATGATCAAGAGTATTGGTTCTGGTTACGGCGGAAATGCCTTGCTAGGAAAGAAATGCCACGCGCTGCGCATCGCTAGTTGGCAAGCGCGGGATGAAGGTTGGTTGGCCGAGCACATGCTTATTTTGGGTATTGAAGATCCGAGCGGAAACACCACCTATGTTGCGGCGGCCTTTCCCTCAGCTTGCGGCAAAACGAACCTTGCCATGCTGGTACCTCCTCAACAATATGAGGGTTGGAAAGTATGGACAGTGGGCGACGACATCGCTTGGATGCACCTCGCTGACGACGGCCAACTGTGGGCAATCAATCCTGAGGCGGGCTTTTTTGGGGTGGCACCGGGCACGAGTCTCGATACCAATCCAAATTGCATGAATACCTTAGGTCGCAACGCAATTTATACCAACGTTGCGGTGTCGGAAGATATGCAGCCTTGGTGGGAAGGTATTGACGGGGAACGCCCGGATAAATTGACCGACTGGAAAGGTAATCCTTGGTCTGAAGATAACGGACCGGCCGCCCATCCCAACGCGCGTTTTACCGTATCGGCTGAGCAATGCCCCAGCTATTCGAGTAAAGCTAACGTGCCAGAAGGCGTGCCAATCTCAGCAATTATTTTTGGCGGTCGCCGATCAAGCGTGGCGCCGTTAGTTTTTGAAGCATTAGATTGGGCGCACGGGGTTTTCACTGGTTCGGCGGTCGCATCTGAGACAACCGCCGCTGCAACGGGTGCTGTCGGACAGGTCCGCCGGGACCCAATGGCGATGAAACCTTTTTGCGGTTACAACTTCGCAGACTATTGGTCTCACTGGTTGAGTTTTGCTGAGAAATCCGATCGCCTACCAAAGATCTTCCATGTGAATTGGTTCCGTAAAGATGAAAACGGTAAGTTCATGTGGCCTGGATTTGGTGACAACATGCGTGTGCTTAAATGGATCATTGATCGTTGTGCCGGTGAAGTTGATGCCATTGAAACGCCGATCGGTGCTGTGCCAAATAGCGCTGACATCGATGCATCGGGTTTAGATCTCGACGCGCAAACCTTGGAGCAGCTCTTGGCGATCGACACAGACGTTTGGGCGCAAGAAGTCGATCAGATCGAAGAGTTTATTAAGAGCTTCGGTGATAGGGTACCCGCCCAATTGCTCGAGCAGGTAGAACGAGTAAAGGGCGCGCTGAGCGCAGCTAAAGCGGCCGCTTAACAAGACTGATGAAGGATTAGGCCTGTGAAAAACTTGGGTCTTATCCTTTCTCCCAAAAAGCAGGGCTAGGTGTCGCCGTCGTTATCTCTATTCGGTGGTTTCGTCGCAGCACCAAAAAATGACGACTGCATTTCTTGCCAGAGTGCCATATTACGTTTCGTGACTTCGGTAAACGCCGCGGCCATCGGGTTGTGCTGTAGCGCGTCGGAAAATTGCGACTGCATTTTTTCCTGCTGCTGCTGAAACAACTTCAGACTGCTTTGAATGAAATCACCGGCCATTGTCTGGGCCGAATTGCCGTAAAACCCAATCATCTGCTCCAGCACGTCTGTGGAGAACATGGGTTCACCTTCCTCTTCCTGCTCAATGATGATCTGCAGCAAAATGCTTCGAGTGATGTCGTCGCCGGATTTTTTATCGATGACGCAAAATGAAATACCCGACAACACCAATTCGCGAACATCACTCAAGGTCACGTACTTACTTTCGGAGGTGTCGTAGAGTCGCCGATTCGGGTATTTTTTGATGATTCGTTTTGATTCTTCTTGCTTTTCTTCTTCGTGTTCGTTCATCAATCTTGCTCCTCACAATCAAGATCTGTTAACGCTGAAGATCTAATGCAAACTTGGGCATGTTTGCATCCAGGACCCACCGTTAAGTCGCCACTACGCGGCGCTTCGTTTATCGGTAAAGTTTAATCAACGCGAACAATTTAAGTTGCGGTGCATCAAGATGCAAGCGAAATTGTCTTGTGCAACGCAATAATTGACGCCGCTAAACGGCCAAATCGTCTGGCTTTAAAGGTGAATCGTTCGTTTATCTGTTCCCAAGGCGGCTTCGTGCATACCTTCAGCCAAGGTTGGGTGAGCGTGACAGGTGCGGGCGATATCTTCCGCTGTCGCGCCAAATTCCATGGCGATAACCGCCTCGGCGACAAGTTCCGAAGCATTTGGACCAACAATATGTACGCCGAGGACGGTGTCAGAATCATCGTCGGCGATAATTTTAATTAAGCCTTCGGTTTCACCCATCGCGCGGGCCCGGCCGCTGGCCATGAAGGGAAACTTGCCGACGTTGTATTTTACTTTGTTTGCTTTCAATGCTTGTTCGGTCTGGCCCACCCAAGCAATCTCGGGCCAGGTATAAATGACCCAAGGAACCAAATTGAAATCGACATGCGGCTTTTGCCCTGCGATTCTTTCAGCAACGGCGATACCTTCCTCCGACGCCTTGTGCGCCAGCATAGGACCGCGTACGCAATCGCCAACAGCATAGACATTTGTAAGATTTGTTTGGCAGTCGTCGTCGACCACGATAAACCCCCGTTCGTCGAGCGCGAGACCGGCCTCAGCTGCACCTAAGCCTTCGGTATTTGGTACGCGGCCAACCGCCACGATAAGTTTTTCGAAGCTCACCTGGTGAATCTCATCTTTCTGTTTATAGCTTACCTCTACCATGCCGTTGTTGACGGAGGTTTCGGTAACGAGCGCGCCGAGTTGAATGTTCAAGCCTTGCTTCGCCAAAACTTTCTTTGCCTCGCGACCAATGTCTTTGTCCGCGAGGGAGAGAAAATCGGGTAACGCTTCTATTACGGTCACTTCGGCACCTAAGCGACGCCATACGCTGCCAAGTTCTAAACCAATAACGCCGGCGCCAATCACACCGATTGATTTTGGAACGGCGTCAAACGCTAGCGCGCCGGTAGAATCAACGATAAATTTTTGGTCGACGACGGCTGGTGGAATGCGTGCCGGTACCGAACCCGTGGCAATGATGATGTGCCCGGCGCTGACGTCATTTTCTGCACCCGTATGGTCGGTTACGGTCACTTTTCCCTCACCGGCAAGCTTGCCGCTACCCTGAAGCCAAGTTACCTTATTTTTCTTAAATAAACCTTCAATACCCTGCGTAAGGGTAGAGACAATATTGTCTTTTCGATTTTGCATTGTCGTCACATCGAACGACGCGTCCGACACGCTGATGCCGTGGTCTTTAGCGTGCAGATTGAGATGCTCAAAATGATGAGACGAATCCAGGAGTGCTTTTGATGGAATGCAGCCGACATTGAGACAAGTCCCGCCCAAGGCGGGTTGTTCTTGTCGTTGCCAGCGTTCTACGCAGGCCGTTGAAAATCCTAATTGGGCTGCCCGAATTGCGGCCACATAGCCGGCAGGGCCGCCGCCAATTACCACGACGTCAAATTTATCGCTCATAGTAGGTGATCTTCGAAGTTAAATTTGCAGAAGAATACGCGTTGGATCTTCGATCGCTTGGCGAATCGTGTCGAGAAATTGCACGGCTTCGCGTCCATCGATAATGCGATGGTCATAGGACAAAGCGACAAACATCACGGGGCGCACCACGACCTCTCCATTCTCGACCACTGCGCGGTCTTGGATCTTGTGCATACCAAGAATCGCACTTTGCGGTGGATTCAGGATGGGCGTCGATAGCATCGAGCCAAATACACCGCCATTACTGATGGTAAATGTGCCGCCGGTCAGTTCCTCGATGGTGAGTTTGCCGTCACGCGCCCGTTCGCCGAATTCGCTAATCTTGCGCTCAACATCGGCAAATGGCATGCGGTCAACATCGCGGAGGATGGGGACCACCAAACCTTTCTCAGAACCCACGGCGACGCCAATATCGAAGTAACCATGGTAAATAATATCTTCGCCGTCAACGGAGGCGTTGACCACCGGGAAACGTTTCAGCGCTTCAACGGCCGCTTTTACGAATATCGACATAAACCCTAGGCGCACGCCATGTTGTTTTTCGAAACTATCCTTATGCTTCGACCGCAGTGCCATAAAAGGCCCCATATTGACTTCGTTAAATGTCGTCAATATGGCGTTAGTCTGTTGCGCTTGAAGTAGACGTTCGGCGGTGCGTTTGCGCAAACGCGTCATGGGTACCCGTTCTTCCGCGCGCACCATGTTGGCGCTATCGTCGCGAGCACGAATCGTTGTTGCTGGTTCAGCGGGCGCTTCTGGTTCGCTTGCTTTGCTCGCGTTGTCTAAGTAGTTTTGTACATCAGCTTTGGTGATGCGCCCATCCTTGCCCGTAGCCGGGATAGCGCTTGCATCTAACTGATGTTCTTCAATTAATTTTCGCACCGCGGGCCCAAACTTCGCCGCATCGCCGGCAACCGCTTGCGGTTCATCATTTGCGGCAGGAGTGTCGTTTGAGCTGGCGCTATCGCTGGCTGCGCCTTCGGTATCGATAACGGCTAAAATGTCGTCTGTGAGCACAATATCGCCGGTTTGCTTTTTAATTTCCTTGAGAACACCAGATTCGGGCGCCGCGATTTCAAGCGTTACTTTATCGGTTTCCAAGTCGATAAGATTTTCACCACGCGAAACGGCTTCGCCGGCTTGTTTGTACCAATCTAGTAAGGTGGCGTCGGGTACAGATTCGGCCAGGGCCGGTACTTTCACTTCGATCAACACGATAGCGTCCTCTTCATAAATTTTGTGCTCGACAATCTAAGCGGATTTTGCCGCCTCTTTTTCTGAGTATTTTTCCAAGGCAAAAGCCTCTGCAACCAACTGTTGTTGCTGTTCGTTGTGCAACGAGGCGTAGCCCACCGCAGGCGAAGCGGAATAGGGTCTGGCGACACATAGCAGTGGCTTCTCATCGGGAAAGCATCCGCCGAGATGTCTCTTAGAAAGCAGCGTAGACCATGCGCCCTGGTTGCGCGGCTCTTCTTGAACCCACACGAGTACTTCGGCATTGGGATATTGATTAATGAGCGCAATCAGTTCCTCCTTGGGAAACGGATAGAGCTGTTCTAAACGGATAATGACTTGATCTTCAATTCCATGCTCGCGGCGCGCTTCCAATAAGTCGAAATACACTTTACCGCTGCAGACGAGAATCCGGCTCACGGCTTCCGGTTTAATATCATCGACCTCATCAATAACAACTTGAAATGTTCGTTGCGTAATATCCTCTAAGTTAGACACCGAATGTTTGTGTCTTAGCAAACTCTTTGGGCTCATTACGATCAGTGGCTTTCTAAACGACCGTAGCATTTGGCGCCGAATCAGATGAAACATTTGCGCCGGGGTGGTGGGATAGACCACCTGCATATTGTCCTCGGCGCACAACTGCAAATAGCGTTCTAGACGCGCCGATGAATGTTCGGGACCTTGGCCGTCATAACCATGTGGTAGAAACATCGCTAGGCCACAAAAACGACCCCATTTTTCCTCGCACGAAGCGATGAATTGATCGATGACTACTTGGGCGCCGTTCGCGAAATCACCGAACTGGGCTTCCCAAATAACCAAAGCCCTAGGCTCTGCGCTGGCGTAGCCATATTCGAAGCCAAGTACCGCCTCTTCGGAGAGTGTGGAATTGATCACCAGAAAACTCGCTTGGTCGCTCGACAGGTTTTGCAGCGGCAAATAGGTATCCCCGGTTTTTTGATCATGCACGACCGCGTGGCGATGAAAAAAAGTACCGCGTCCACTGTCTTGTCCGGAAATTCTAACTGGTACCCCGTTGCTTAATAGTGTGGCGTAGGCGAGGTTTTCCGCGTATCCCCAATCAATTGGTTTTTCGCCTTTGCTCATGGCAAGTCGGTCACCGAAAATTCTTTTTACTGCGCGGTGTGGTTCAAATTCCGTGGGAATATCGATGAGTTTTTCGGTTAACGAAGAAATCGTTTTTTCATCAATGGTGGTATCCGCCTCGTCACGCCAATTCGCATAGCGAAACGGTTCGTAATTAATTAAAAAACGCGTGTCGGTCACGTTGGCGTAGGGTCGCGAAACCACCACATTGTTGTCCAGCGAGCTGACATAAGTCGTTGTCATTTGTTCTGCGTCACCCGGCTTGATCACGCCTTCATCAACTAATTTATCTGTATAGATTTTGCGTACGCCCGGATGATTACGAACGTGTTGATACATAATCGGTTGAGTGGCGGCGGGCTCATCTGCTTCGCTGTGACCATGCTTGCGGTAACAGACCAGATCGATAACCACGTCCTTATTGAATTCCATTCGAAAATCGAGCGCAATTTGCGCCACCATGGCCACCGCTTCGGGATCGTCTCCGTTAACGTGCAATATGGGCGCTTGAACGATTTTCGCGACGTCTGTGCAGTATAGGGTTGATCGGGAATCTAGCGGGTCGCTAGTGGTGAACCCAATCTGATTGTTAATGATGATGTGGACGGTTCCGCCGGTTGTGTAGCCACGCGTTTGTGAGAGGTTGAATGTTTCCATGACCACCCCTTGCCCAGCGAATGCCGCATCGCCGTGAATTAAAAGAGGAAGCACGGCGTTTCTTTCCAGGTCGCCGCGCCTATCTTGGCGCGCTCGGACCGAACCCTCAACAACGGGATCAATAATTTCAAGATGGGAGGGGTTAAAACCCAAGGTGAGATGGACAGACCCACCGGGGGTTTCGATGTCTGAAGAGTAGCCAAGGTGATATTTCACATCGCCCGAACGGGCTTCTCGACTGCGTCCCTCAAATTCGTCGAACAATTTCGATGGGTGTTTGCCGATAATATTGACCAACACATTTAAACGGCCACGGTGTGCCATCCCAAGCACCACTTCTTTGAGTCCGTGGCGGCCGCTGTCTTCGACGATTTGGTCAAGCAGCGGAATCGTGGATTCGCCACCCTCGAGGGAAAATCTTTTTTGTCCAACATATTTCGTGTGCAGATACTCTTCCAGTGCGCTTGCAGCGATAACGCGATCCAAAATTTGCCGTTTCTTGCCGGCTTCAAAACTTGGGCGCCCGCGCGATTCCTCCAGGCGCTGTTGTAACCAGCGTTTTTGCGGCGTCTCAACAATATGCATGTACTCGGCACCGATGGTGCCGCAGTAGGTAGAGCGAACAATATCCAGAATTTCAGATAACGTTGCAATTTCAGGACCTTGCAGTGAGCCGGTGTTGAATTCGGTGTTCATGTCCTGTTCGCTGAGTCCGTGGAATTGGGGATCGAGCTCTGGGACATGCGGGCGTTCGTATTGCCGCAACGGATCGAGATTCGCTTGACGATGTCCGTTGAAGCGAAATGCGTTAATGAGCTGTAGCACGGAAACTTGTTTTGACGAGTCTGCGTTATCGCCCTGCGCGATGGTTTGCTGCACGGTAGCGACGTGTGGGTTACGGCCGATTTCAAGCATGCGTTCTTTCACTTCAGCATGCGATCGATCGCGAACGTCAGGATCCAGTTCGGCTTGCGCACGGTCGAAATAGTCGCGCCACTCAGGGCTCACGGAATCGCGACTTTTCAGATAATTTTCGTAAAGTTCTTCGATAAACGCAGCGTTACCGCTGTAGAGAAAGGAGGGGCGATCCATTATTTATCCTAACTTATTGTTTTCAAATTAGTTTAAGTCCCCATTTCAGTACGGAGACCGGGCCACATTAGGTTATCGGCACGACGCGTGCGTTAATTTACCGATTGTTAACCAAATTAATATGTATATTTAAGTACATAGCAAAGGTAAATGACAGATATTGCCAGTACTTGGGGGAATTGCCCCGATTTGGGTTCGCAACTAGGGGAAAGCAAACCATGGGGATTGAGCTAAACTTGCCCGCAAGCCTGGCGCAAAGGTATTCTAGCGCCCCTCGATCTTGGCGCCCACTCGCCTAGTTCCAAATTTTATTATTAAGAAACAAAGAGATATTGATCATCATGAGTTCGCGTACAGTTACGATTACCGACAACGCAACAGGCAACACAGTTGAGTGTCCAGTCTATGAGGGCACCTACGGCGCCCCAGTCATCGATTTGAAAGGTCTTTATAAAGAACTCGGGATGTTCACCCTCGACATCGGTTTCGCCGCAACGGGAAGCTGCCGAAGCGCGATTACTTATCTTGACGGCGAGCAGGGCGTACTGATGCATCGTGGCTACCCGATTGAGCAGCTTGCTGAGCACTCGAGTTTCACCGAGGTCGCCTATTTATTGATTCATGGGGAATTGCCCACTGCCGATCAGATGCAAGATTGGGAGCGGGCCATTAAAACCCATGGCATGACCCATGAACATCTTCATCGGTTTTATAGTGGCTACCGCTACGACGCTCATCCTATGTCGGTGTTGGCCGGGGTTGTTGGCGCGGTTGCGTCGTTCTACCACGATGGTATGGATGTCTACAGCGCCGAAGACCGCATGATCACCGCCCGACGGGTGATCGGAAAAATGCCGAACCTGGTTTCAAAGATCTACCGTTACCAATCCGGTCTACCGTTTGTCTATCCGAACAATAGCTTAGGCTATGTCGAAAACTTTATGAGTATGATGTTTTCGTGGCCAACTGAACCTTTCGAAGTGAGCCCGGTTGCCGTTCGGGCACTCGAACTGCTTATGATCTTGCATGCAGATCACGAACAAAATGCGTCAACGTCTACCGTGCGTTTGGCGGGCAGCGCCGAAACCAACCCATTTGCGTGTGTCGCCGCTGGCGTCGTAACACTGTGGGGTAAATCGCACGGTGGTGCGAACGAGGCGGTCATTCACATGCTAGAGGAGATTGGCGATCCGAAGAACATTCGTTCTTTTGTCGATCGCGCTAAAGATAAAGATGATCCCTTTCGGTTAATGGGGTTTGGTCATCGCGTGTATAAAAACTACGATCCGCGCGCGACCGTCATGCAGAAAACCGCCCATGAAGTGCTTGACGAACTCGGCATCGACACGCCAATTCTTCGCGTTGCTAAAGAGCTTGAGCGTTTGGCGCTTGAAGATGACTATTTCATTGAACGAAAGCTGTATCCAAACGTGGATTTTTATTCCGGCCTGATTTATCAAGCGCTCAATATTCCTAAGAGCATGTTTACGCCGATGTTCGCCTTAGCACGCTCTGCTGGTTGGATCGCCCAGTGGATGGAGCTGATGGCGGATGACGATTTCAGAATTGGTCGTCCGCGGCAGTTGTACATTGGGGCCGAACAGCGAGATTACGTGCCGATCGGCGAGCGAAAATAGAATCCCCCCTTATTTCATTGTTGCTGATAATTAAGAGAGAACAAACGAGATGAAAAAACCTGTGCGAGTGGCGGTAACTGGTGCCGCCGGCCAAATTTCTTATTCGCTGCTGTTTCGCATCGCTGCTGGCGAAATGCTTGGATCCGATCAACCCGTAATTTTGCAGTTGCTGGAAATTCCGCCCGCGATGAAGGCGCTCGAAGGTGTGGTTATGGAAATCGACGACTGCGCGTTTCCACTGGTCGCTGGCATTGAAGCAACAGATGATCCGAATGTCGCATTTAAAGATACCGATTTTGGCATGTTGGTTGGCGCGCGACCGCGCGGACCAGGTATGGAACGCAGCGATTTGTTAGCAGCGAACGGCGGCATCTTTAAAGTTCAGGGAAAAGCGATTAACGATAATGCGAGTCGCGATATCAAAGTGGTGGTTGTTGGTAATCCGGCGAACACAAATGCTTGGACATGTAAAAACTGCGCGCCTGATATCAATCCGGGACAATTTACCGCCATGACTCGTTTAGACCACAATCGTGCCATGGCGCAGATTGCCCAGAAAACATCGACTACGGTAAACGAAATCAAGCGAGTGACAATTTGGGGCAATCACTCAACGACGCAATATCCAGATCTTCACCATGCCAGTGTCGCCGGTAAACCCGCACTCGATCAGGTGGACAGCGATTGGTATCAAAATGACTATATTCCGAGCGTTGCGAAGCGAGGTGCGGCTATTATCGAAGCTCGCGGTGCTTCAAGTGCTGCGTCTGCTGCCAATGCGGCACTCGAACATATGCGCGATTGGGTGCTAGGCACACCAGACGGCGACTGGACCAGCATGGGTATTCCTAGCGACGGGAGCTATGGGATCGAGAAAGGCTTGGTGTACTCCTTTCCAGTCACGACCAAAGACGGCGAATATCACATCGTGCAAGACCTTGAGCTAAACGAATTTAGTCGCGCAAAAATGTCGGCAACCGAAGAAGAATTGAAAGAAGAGGCCGCTGCGATTCAAAAGGTATTGGACGCCTAATCGAGTTGTACCGGGCAACGGCGATAAAAAACTGAGGCGGCGCCCACGGCTAGGCGCCTCATTTGACCTTATTATGATTGACGAAAACGGGTTTCGCGCCAACGTCGGAATTATCCTATTAAAGGAATCTGGTCAGGTGTTTTGGGGACGTCGCCAGGGGATGTCGGCATGGCAATTTCCGCAAGGCGGTATCCAAGAAACCGAAACACCGCAGCAAGCTATGTTTAGGGAGCTTGAGGAAGAGGTCGGTTTAACTTCGGCGCACGTCGAAATCTTAGGTCAAACAGCCGGTTGGATGCGATATCGCTTACCTAGACGATACATTAGGTACAACCAAACACCAGTTTGCATCGGCCAAAAACAACGCTGGTTCGTTTTACATCTAACTGGCGAAGATAGCGACGTTAACTTAGAGAGAGCGACCGATCAAGAATTTGATCAGTGGCGCTGGATCAATTACTGGGAAGCCCTTAGCGGCGTGGTAGATTTCAAACGCAAAGTCTACAAGCGCGCGTTGTGCGAACTGGCGCCAGTGGCTTCGAAGCTTACGCAGGGCCGGGTCGCACTTTCGCCGGACGGTGCTTAACCGCCCGCTTTCCTAATTGCCAATTCTGGCAACAGTTTTCGCGTAGCGCGTTGGCGAATACGGTTTGAGAATGATTCGGAGTAGCCTGACGGCATCCCCCACCCTGTGATCAAACCTTCCAAATCCGTGAGTTTTGTCTTGCATTCCTCCAGCGCCAGGTCTGCCACGGTTCGAATGTCGTCATGGTCGCCGATAGACGTCATTGCTTGCGAATAGACGCAATTGTCGTATTTCGCCGCTACCTCCATCATTTCTCGGCGTTCTTCGACCGTCATATCGCCGGGTGAGCGCGCTGTTTCTGTTGTCATTTCTTCGGCGTTCGCGCCTGAGAATGCGAATAAAAACGCAGAGTAAGAAAGCAGGAGTACTATTTTTTTCATTTAGTTAAGCTCAATTTTGTTGGGAAGAATCGCTCAAAGGCTCGGTGAAATTTGCCCGCTCTATTTTCCAATGTTGCGGTCGACCATCCACTTGTGTGCAACCGAGTTTAACCGGCGCCTCACCAGGGACCACCGTGCCTGTTGCACGACCACGTTGTCTAACGTCAGCGAAATAGCGAATAAAACGAAATTTAATGGGCAGTGAATCATGCGTATTGTGTACGACCATGAGTTTCCCGCCTTCACTCAGGATATGGCATTTGCCGTCAGCGCGCTCCTCAAACTTAAGTTCCGCCTCCGCACGCTCATCGCTGACAATTTTTGCCTTAACGTCGGCGCTGCAAACACTAAAGATAAGGACAAACCCTACAAGAACTGTTGATGTGGCGTGGAAGTTCATAATGTGCCCGCGATTGTTCGTGTCTCTAATACTTCGTGCTAGAAATTTAGCGCAAATTTTTTAGCCAAATCGTCGCAACTACCCGATAGGCTAGCACTAGCCTAGTTACCCACAATTTCTGTGGATAAGTCTGTTAATTAAATCCTCGGTGCAGCGGCTTCGTCCTATTTTTTACAGTAAAACCGTTAAATTGGCGAATTTTTAATCATTATAGTTTTCTTTTTATAAACAGTAACTTAACCAAAAGTCGCTAGGGTTTTATGACACCCCAATGACGAAACTACTAGCTAAGTCTTTGATATTCGATTTGATGTGCACAAGTCATTGATTTATGGACCCTGAGTACCATCAAAGCGGGCTATTCAGCGCTTGGCTTAAAGCTTTATTAAGAAATCAAGCATTTAGATGTTAGGTGCTTGATTAGTTCAACTTTTGCTTGCTGTCGAAATGCTGCATTTTTACAACTTTCGTTGCGCAGAAGCCGGTAACGACGCCAATCTTTGCATCTCTGCGGTTTTCATCATCGCCGGGTCTGCAATGTAGTCTGCCGCCATTTGAAATGCATCCACGCCCCAAAAAACCTGCTCATCGATAACGTAGCTCGGTACCCCGAATACCCCAGCAGTGACCGCCTTGTCCGTGTTATCGCGCAAAGCCTGCTTAACTTCGGGCGCCTGGAGTTGTGTTTCGGGTTCGGCAATCCCCAATTCTGCTGTCAGCTGAGCGAACGCCTGTGGATCGTCGAATGCCTTGCCTTCGCCCCAAACGAACGCAAAAATCCGACTCACCACCTCATGAGTGCAGTTCGCCGCGAGCGCCAGCCTTAATCCAGGTAGCGGATTAAAGGGGTGAGCTGGCGGACAACGAAACGGAATACCTTGCTTATGGGCATACCAGTGCGTGTACTGATAGGTGAAGGTTCGTTTCGGCGCTATTTCAGCCGGACCTTTCGATTCCCAGTGACCTAGCAAACCAGCAAACAACACCGGCTTTAGGTTAATTGTGATAGAAGCTGGTAGCTCGTTGAGCCGGCGGAATCCAAAATAGGCGTACGGCGAAATAAAATCGAAATAGAAATCCAAGTGTCCCATGGGCGTGCCTAGTATTTCGTCACGCTCGAATCAATTTCGTTCGACCACGCATCGATGCCGCCAACAACATTATGGACGTTGGTAAATCCCTGCGTGCGAAAATACTCGGCCGCTTGTTGGCTTCGGCCCCCGTGATGGCAGTGAAAAACCAACATTTGGTCTTTAGGCAATACACTGATTTCGTTGACAGCCTTATCGTCAAGCATTTTGGCGCCGGAGATAACCGCAATCGCACGCTCGTCCTCGCCTCGCACGTCGTACAGATGAGGTAGGTCGTTATTGTCAATCAAACCTTTCAGGGTTTGCACCGACATCTGATTCACGGGTGGGGGAGCATTAGGGTTGTTGATGACGAAACCTGTCTCACCGCCATCTTCGCTCAAGTCGAGATGCAAACCATTGGCTCGAGCGGCGGAATCAAGGTCAAATAAGACCGTTATGCCGTTGCTGCTCGCTTCGATTTCGTGACCTTGTTGCGGCGCCAGGCTAAATTCGTGTTGCCAGCTAGGGCTAATCTTTAAGTGGACTGATGCGCCAGGTTGCTTCGCGCAAGTTTGTTTAATGATTTGGGCTGCAGCGTCTGTTATTTCGATCTCGGGCGCTTGGCGGGAGACGGCTGCCAAACCTAGCGTTTCATGGAGCTGCCCATTGTTATACATCTGTTGAATAACGTCGCAGCCGCCGAGGAACTCTTGATCGACGTATAGTTGAGGAATAGTTGGCCAATTCGAAAACATTTTAATGCCATCGCGAATTTCAGCATCTTCGAGCACGTTTATCGTGTCGTAATCCGGCAGCAGGTTATCTAAGATACCGACAACGGTGGCGGAGAAACCGCACTGCGGCTGCTGACGTGTGCCCTTCATATAAAGGACGACCTTATTTCCTGAAATTGCTGATTCGATGCGCGCGCGGACATCGTTTGAAAGCGTCATAGCGGCTCCTGTTTTCAATGTTGAGCAAATGTAATTGGTGTGAACGAACGATAGGTTCAACGACCGGTTATGCAGTGCGCTGTGATTTTAACACTTTGTGTTTAATGTCGCTGCGAGGGCAGTTATTCGCGGCAGGACTTGGATTTAGCTGACTGTGGGATTGTTGTCAGCGCTACTCGGACCAAACGCCATCCCAGTCTTCGCTCGGTGGGTTTTGTAGGTAATGGCTAGTACGAGAACAGAATATTTGACTCGGCGTATCTTGCGGGTCCACCCGTAAGGCCATCCCAAATTCCCCGACTGCTCTAATCCAATCCCGTTGTCGATACGATTCCATGCCGTTGCGGAAGTGTTCAAGCATGGCTTGTTTCTCCGCCGAGAGCGGATTGTCGAATTTACCAATCACTTCGAAAATCGGAACTGGTTGCGACTTGCCACGGATGCGTAACAGATCGAGTTCACGAAGATGATAATCCTGGTGTAGCAGTTTCACGGTCGCAGCGCTAATTAAAGTTTGCGTGCCGAACTGTTTATTGGCCTGCTCTAATCTTGCGGCAACATTTACCCCGTCACCAATGACGGTGTAGTCCATACGGCGTTCTGAGCCAATGTTGCCGGTGACTACCTGGTCTGAATTGATGCCAATTCGGATATTAATTGGCGGTTTGTTAACTGCACTGCGTAAGCGATTAAATATGGCTAAGCGTTCGTGCATCGAAATGGCGGTCGCGACCGCATTGTCCGCATCTTCTGGCGAGGGGAACGGCGCGCCGAACACCGCCATGATCGCGTCGCCAATATATTTATCTAACGTGCCATGATGCTCGAAGATAACCTCAACCATTTCGGTAAAATATTCGTTTAGGGTGTTCACCGTGCCGGTGGCGCCCAAGGCTTCGGTTAGGCCAGTGAAATCTGCAATATCGGCGAACATAACGGTTGCCGGTTGCGCTTGTCCGCCGAGTACGTCTTTCCCCTCAGCGAGAACCTGATCGGCGACTTCACGGGTCATATATCGCGCCATGGTCGTTCGAATGCGTTTTTCGCTCGAAATATCCTCGATAACCACGGTGCAACCAAGTGAGTGGCCGCGCGCGTCCAGGAGTGGCGTGGCGCTCAAATTGACAGTAATGGACTGTTGACGAGAGTTTTCCAGCGCGGTGTCCAGCGCGGTGCTAGTTTCCCGCGTGCTGAGCACGGTATCGATAACTTTCGTCACCCAGTTGTTTTGCCCGCGGAATACTTTTTCAACTGGCGCGCCAAGAACATCGTCCGCATTGCGGCCAAGGATTTTTGTGCCTGCATCGTTGATTTTTACGAGATTGCCATGCACGTCGACCGTTAGTACGCCATTGCTGAGGCTGCGAAGTACATTGTTACTATAATTTCTTTCACTAAGAACTTCGCTGAACAATCGCGCGTTGTCTAGCGCAATTGCGCTTTGGGAAGCGAGCATTTCAAGGCGTTTTTCATCCCGTTGTCGGAACGGTCCGCCTTTGTGATTCAAAACTTGAACGACACCAAGGGTATTTCCCTGCCGGGAGATAACAGGCACACAAAGAATGGTAGAGGTCTTGAAACCAGTCATCTTATCGACAGACTGGTTAAATCTCGGATCCGCATAAGCGTCCGGAATATTCACCGATTTTTGTGTGCTAAACACCTCGCCCGCGATTCCCGCGTTTGCCGGAAAGCGAATTTCTTTCTCATCGATGCCCTCAGCAACTCGTGACCACAACTCGTTAGTGCGCGGGTCATACAAAAACAAGGTGCTGCGTTCGGCATCGAGTAATTCCGTGGCAATACTCATGATCTTTTTGAGCAGTACATCGATGTCGAGTTCTGAAGAAATTGCCTGCGACACTTCGTGAAAGCGTGATTCTTCGTGCGCATTAATTCTTTGTCGCTCGGACAGCTGTGCGTTTTCGATTGCGCCCGCGATGTGTGTGGTGAACGCTTGAATGACAGCCGCATCAGCATGACTAAACGGTCCATCACGTCGGTTCAGTACCTCTCCGACGCCAATTACCTGACCGGCACGGTTGCGGACAGGGACCGCTAAGATTCGTTTGGTAACGTATCCGGTTTCTTCGTCTACTGATTTGTTGAATCGTGAATCATTGTAGGCGTCGTCAATGATCAGGTACTCGTTAGTCCGGTAGGCGCTACCAGCAATCCCTAGATCGGCGTTAAAGCGAATTTCGTCAACGAGATCCCCTTGGGCGATACGAGAATACAATTCATGCGTTTCGTTGTCGTACAAAAATAAAGAGGCACGTTCCGCATCTAAGGCATCGGAAATGAGCGTGACCAAGCGGGTAAGTAGAACGTCTAGGTCTAGAGATTGTTGAGATTTGGTGCTTGCTTCAATTAGCGCTTCTAGACGGCGCGCGAGTCCATCAAGCTCGTGTTCAAGACGGGCTTGTTCAGAAACCGGAAATTCGGACAGCACGCGACCGAGCGCGTGGGCACTCATAATTTTGTCGATAGCGAGCGTCAAGGCGTCGGCCGCCTCGTTGCGATTTATGTCACCAGCGGAAGGCATAAACCTTTCCTTTTTTAGTTATATTTTTTTTTGTTGGCTACTGCCTGAGTAGCAATGTCAATGATACCCGAAATTGTTTACAGTTTCGTCACAATATTTAACATTCTCATGTAATCGGCAATAAAATCAGAGACTTGAATCGAGGACGCTCGGTAAAATTACCGAAAAAAAATGAATTTAGGTTCCTATCCCACGGATTTTTAAGGGATTGGCTGGCGCTTGTTTGTCACTTCGTTAAGAAGTTATCT
>JBCCFA010000020.1:0-19753 GCA_039029975.1 Pseudomonadota bacterium | reverse complement strand
TGAAAACGCGACCAAACTGCCCGCCACATAGGCCAATGGTGAGGTTGGAGCTTTTGGAAATTCCCACCAGTTTGGGATCAATGATTTCTTTTAGGCTTGGAAAATGTAGCCGTCCTCGATGGCGGCTGGAAAAAGTGGTTAAGCGAAAATCGAAAAACCACCGCCGATCTTCCCGATGTCAATCGATCAAATAACTTAACGGTGAAAGCTAATCCAGATTTTTGGTCAGACAAGCAAGCCGTACTTGATAATATCGACAGTGCCGCCGCCTGCGCCATCAATGCCCTGGCGCCAGCCGTTTTCTCTGGTGAGAAAAACCAATACGGCCGACCTGGACATATTCCGGGCAGCCACAATATTTTCTACGGCGATTTGCTCAATGCCGACGACGGTACGTTTCTTCCTGCAGAAAAACTGCAACAAAAATTTAGCGATGTTGGTGCCCTGGGGGACAGGCCGGTCATCGCATATTGCGGCGGCGGAATTTCCGCGACCATGGACGCGCTCGCGTTATTCCAGCTAGGAAAAATGGACGTCTCCGTGTACGACGGCTCGATGTCTGAGTGGATCAGGGATCCTGAATTGCCGTTAACCCTTGGTTCCGCCCCGTAATTTCGGCTCGATTTAAATTATGCCGCGCTGGCTACTCTGCTTCATATTCATTGATAACCGCTTTCGCCGCTCGAAACGCTTCGAGCGCAGCAGGTACGCCACAATAGATCGCGGATTGAAACAGTGCTTCGCGGATTTCTTCAATGGATAAACCGTTATTAAGCGCGCCCCGCACGTGGATTTTTAGCTCTGGTATTCGATTTAAAGCGGTTAACATGCCAAGGTTGAGCAAACTCCGTTCCCGCGGCTTTAGCCCGTCGCGCGTCCATACCGCGCCCCAACAATATTCGGACACGAATTGTTGAAACTCCGCGTCAAATTCTGTCGCGTTTGCCAAAGAGCGGTCAACGTAATCGTCGCCCAAGACTTGACGTCGCATTGCCATACCGGCGTCGAACATTTCTTTATTCATGAGATTGATCTGAACTGGTTGTCTATTGAAGGTTAGATCTTAGCATTCTTAATGCCCGCGCTCTTCCCGAAAGGCTACGATCGAGCACGCGAATTGCGGAGTTAGGCAACGAGAAGGTAAACCGTTTCAATAAATTTTTGATCAACAACGCCCAACAGTTGGTCATAGTCGAAATCTGCATCAATGCCCAAAGGCGCTAAAATTTCGGAGTCCATGTCGGTCGCTTCCGCCACTTTTTCAGAGAAGCTGCCGGTCCCTGACACATTGGCCAGAGCGTCCGAAATATGCACGATGCCCGCTTCGTGAATCGAGTCGCCGGCCGTATCGGGTGCATGATGAAATTGGATCGCGCGACACGTTGCTTCAGGAAGATGCCAACTCTCAAACATTAATGCGCCCAGTTCGGCATGATTGAAGCCCAGCTGCTCTTTCTCAAGTTGCACCAAGTATTGCTCATTACCCTCGCTGGCGGATATCGTTTGTTCGGCAACTTCCGGATACTTTCTATTGATCGCCAAACTGCCAATATCGTGTAACAGACCCGCTACGAACAGGCGTTCCGGATGTAAGCAATTCGTTTGCATCGCAATTTCACGGGCGGCAATACCCGTGTAAATGCCGTGCCGCCAGAATGTGTTCATATTCGTGACGTCCGAAGACACTTTTGAAAACGTCTTGATCGCACATATCGAATACACCAAATTCGTCAATTCGTGCATACCGACAACGGTCAGCGCGCGACTGATGGTATCGATCTTGGAAGGCAAGCCGTAATAGGCGCTATTGACGAGTTTGAGTAAACGCGCGGTTAAACCTGGGTCATGCGCAATGACAGTCGCGAATTCATCCGCCGAAGCGCAGTTTTCCGCCAGCATTTCATTTATTTTGAGATAAATATCGGGCGGCGAAACCAAAATTGAGGTGTCTTCAACTAAGCTTTTCAGTTCACTTTGGTCTGAAGACTCAGATTGATTTTCGGCAAGGATGCTGGTCACCTGAAACGGCCTTTTCCACAGTAACAAGCATTTAAGCGGCACCAGGCTCTAATACTTTAGCGGCTGCTCATCTATGTGGCAGGCCTTTTCTGCTCGAGCAATCAGGTTGATAAAGCGACACGGACGGCGTCTAAGCGCAGCTGCGTATTTGCCAAGTAGTTCAGGGTCTCATCAAGCTGCATTTCAATAAATTCGATTTCCGAATCTCGAATTTGCTCGTTCACCGCGGCCAAGGATTTCAAACGTGAAATTTCGCTTCCCAATAGCATATTTGCACGCGCCTGCGCCGTTTGAATTGCATTATCCACGGCGCCGGCGAGCAGCTCCTCCGCGCGAACTCCCATTGCTTCGATATGCTTGCGTGCATGTTTGGCGATGTCTTGGGCAGTACGTTTGGGGATGGTTTCGGCGATGGACGCGAGGCGTTCAGGGGTCAAAATCTCGGTTAGATCCTTACCGCTCACGTCGATAACAATTCGACGAGCGGGTTCGCTTAGATAACGTTGCAACTGCAGCGAAGAGGGCCCGGGACATTGGTATACGAACAGCGCCTCTAAGAATAAGATGCCGGGTTTCAAAAACGGCGCCTTCAGGGTACAGATTGTTGCATTGCCGAATTCTCCATTCACCAACATATCCATCGCGCCGGTTACCATGGGATGCTCCCATGTAAGGAAATGCATATCTTCGCGACTTAAAGCTTCCGCCCGATCGTATGTGGCAGTAACGCCGCCCTCGGGAAGACCTGGGAACGATTCACTAAGCATTTGTTCGCCGGGGTGAATAACGACACTTCTGGCGGTACTCGCTTGCTGATCGACCCCGAAAAAATCGAACACCCTTTCCATAAAATCTTCTAGCTCGAGCGCCTGCGTCGCTGCACTGATTTCACCAACGATCGCTTCGGCCGAATCCGGCCGACACGAGTTCATTTCTAGTAATTTATTTCTACCGTCATTTTGTTCGCGCTCAACCTCACTACTTGCTGCGCGAACGCGATCAATAAATTCGTCAAATTTATCATCGTCATGTTGTAAAGATATGAAGTCACGCAACTCGGTTTCGAATTGGTGTAGCATGCTCAAACCAATCGAACACACTTTCTCAAAACCATTTAAACCGCGGTGATACCAATGAAACAGTACTTCGCCGGGACTGTTCTCAAAGTAAGGCGCGTGAATTTCTATTGTATGTTTTTGACCAATTCGATCTAAACGACCAATGCGTTGCTCTAGAAGGTCGGGATTAAATGGTAAGTCGAAAAGCACTAGGTGATGCGCGAATTGAAAATTTCGGCCTTCTGAACCAATCTCAGAACAAACGAGTAAATCCGCACCATCCTCAGTTTCAGCAAAATATGCCGCCGCGCGGTCGCGCTGAATGAGATCTAATCCTTCATGGAATACCGCCGACCGGATGCCATGGCGTAAGCGTAAATGATTCTCGAGTTGCTCTGCAGTACTTCGAGTTGCCGCAATCAACAACACCTTAAGTTGGTGTTTGTCGCTTAGCCAGTCCAGCAACCATTGCACACGAGGATCAAAATTTAGCCAGTCGACACCATGCGTTGCTTCAGGCGTTAAAGATAACTCAATGTCGCTGTCCCGTTCATTGAGATATTGCTCGGGTAGACTCAAGGCATAACTATGCAATTGGCGAGACGGAAACCCGCTTATTTGCGCGCGGCGGTTGCGAAACAACACTCGCCCCGTTCCATGCTGGTCAAGCAGGTGGTTTAAGATGTCTGAGCGAAGCGTCTCTTGTTCAGCGTCATCCGAAAGGCGTTCATTGAGTTCGGCCGTTAACCGTGTCGCCAATTTGCTCTTTAGTGTTTCGTCACTTCTAAGCGAAATGGTGCTCGCGTGTGCCTTTAACGCCTCCACTAGTGCGGCAATCTCTGCGTAAGCGGATTCATCCTCAGAAAATGCCGCCAAATCATGGAATCGATCAGGATCGAGTAAGCGCAACCTTGCGAAATGGCCGGTCAGACCTAGTTGTTCTGGTGTCGCAGTGATTAACAAAATGCCGGGAACCTGCGTGGCAAGTCGTTCGATTTTTTCGTATTCAAGGCTTACTTCGGTCGGAGTCCAAGCAAGATGGTGGGCCTCATCGACGATGAGCGTATCCCACCCCGCGGCCACGGCGTCGCTAAAGTGTCGTTCCGACTGAACTAAGGTTTTAAGGCTGCAAATCACCAGTTGACTCGCCTCAAACGGATTGTCTTCTACCTCGCTACCATCCGGCGATGGCTCATAAGCGTTTTGTCCGATAATGGAAAAATGCAAATTGAAACGTCTCAGCATTTCCACCAGCCATTGATGCACTAAGGTCTCGGGAACAATGATCAACGCACGTTGCACCCGCCCGGATAATAACTGTTGGTGCAAAATTAAGCCGGCCTCAATCGTTTTCCCTAGACCTACCTCGTCGGCGAGTAAAACGCGTGGCTGGTGTCGATTAGATACTTCGTTTGCGATGTAAAATTGATGCGGCAACAATTGAGCACGCGGGCCAAGTAAGCCAAAAGACGCGGAACTTGCGTGCCTGTGTTGATAGTCAATTGCGTCTTTGCGGATAAGAAAAGCGTTCATCTTATCCAACTGGCCGGCGAACATTCGCTCTAATGGCCGCGAGAATTGCACAAAGCTGTTCAGATTAATTTCATCGATGGTTTGCAGCCCACCATCGTCATCCTCGCCGACATAAACAATACAGCCATCTAGGTCGTGCAACTCACTAACAGTTATTCGCAGACCGTCATCGCTTTCTATTGCTTCGCCGACGTTATATTTGACGCGACTTAGCGGCGCGTTGTTCACAGCATAAGTCCGCCGTTCTGCAACAGCTGGGAAACTCAAAACAACTCGACGATTTTCTAGTTCAGCAACGATACCCAAGCCGAGTTCAGCCTCAGTATTGCTAACCCAGCGTTGCCCAACAGCGAAGTCTTGCTCGCTCAAAATCCAACTCTCAGCTTTCAACTTTTCGACCCAATCCTTTGGTCATCCCGGCGCGCATACTACCTGATTATCGTGGCGAATTTTTAGTTAATCGAATCTATGGCTTATCATGGCGTTTTTATCGATAGCAGCAGAGCCTTGTTATGAGCCAATCAATTTTCGATTTGTCTAATAAAGTCGCCGTAATCACTGGTGGAAGCCGAGGTTTGGGGTTCGAGATGGCAAAAGCCTTTGCTAGTGCTGGCGCCAAAGTTGTGGTTGCCAGCCGCAAACTTGATCAGTGCGAACAGGCTGTCGCAGAAATAGAATCACAAGGAGGCGTCGCCTTAGCCCTTGCCTGTCACGTGGGGCAATGGGGCGATGTCGAAAACTTGCTCGACGAAACCGATAAAACGTTTGGCAAATTAGACATCCTTGTCAACAACGCCGGCATGTCGCCGCGTTACGAAAATGTGAGCGAGGTAAGTGAGGCTCTTTTCGACAAGGTGATTGACGTCAATTTAAAGGGCCCTTTTCGTTTATGTGCGCTTGCCGGTGAACGCATGGCGGCCAACGAAGGCGGCTCAATTATTAATGTGTCGAGCACCGCTGCGGTGACCCCTAGCCCTAGCGCTGAACCCTATGGCGCCGCAAAAGCGGGGTTGAACGCTTTAACGAGATCGTTCGCCTATGCCTTTGCGCCAAAAGTTCGCGTTAACGGCATCATGCCGGGTCCATTTATGACCGATATCTCAAAAGCGTGGGATCTGGATAAATTTGCGACGCTCGCCGAACAATTAATTCCGTTAAAACGCGGCGGCCAACCAAATGAAATAGTCGGCGCCGCTTTATACCTGGCCAGCGAGGCGTCGAGTTATACCACGGGCTCAATTATCACTGTCGACGGTGGCTGCGCGGGTAACGCCGGCCTAGCCTAACGATAAAACCGCCGCGAGTTTCCTTTATAGGACTTCGTCTTGCCGTTACCGCACAAAAATAGGCCCGAATTCGAATTTCCGTGTTATCTGCAAACGTACATTAGTGACTGCGTCTTGCGCTTCGCCAGATGAATTTACTGCGGCAATCGCCACCGTAACGTCCATATTTTTTCGTTGCGGTAAATCACGCGGGGTGAAGGTCGTAAAAAGCGTTTTGTTTATTTCCCCTGGCGCAAATTCCACGCGTTTTGTTTCGCTGCGAAGCAATTTACCTTTCCGAGTGAATTCTACTTTTACCTCTAAACTCACCGGCACTTTGCGTTCGTGATCTATGTCACCTGCTTCGTCGGTCAAATACATTTCCGTGAAGTAGTGACCCGCATCGCTGAGGTACAAAGGATAGGTAACGCTGTCTGTACCCGTTTCGATTATCTCGTTGAGTACGAGTCGACGGGTCGGCTCAGTGTATACCGCGTGAGACTGACTACTTATCAACATCACTAAAATGAGCAAAATGATTTCAGCTGGATTTTTCAAACGAATAGTCATAACAATACCTCGCTGCCGTGATGTCCCATTTGATAATGCGGCGAAACGATAGTTCCCCGACTAATCATTCGTCTCGTCCCCGTCGATGAACGAAGTTACCGGGGCGTCACGGTCATGGCGATGCCATGCAACGGCCGCAACGTCACCTTTGCTACGGAATCGATTGGGTGGCCCGGCACCATGTCTACCTTAAATCGACGGATTAGCTGCACCAATACCAATTGAATTTCGAGCATCGCCATCGACGCGCCAATGCAAGCCCGCGGTCCGGCTGCAAAGGGTAGGTAGCAATAAGAGTGACGGCCCTTGCCATTTTCAGGACTGAAGCGATCAGGATCGAAGCGCGTAGGATCTGGCCATAGCTTAGGATCGCGATGTAGTGCGTAGGGCGCCACGCCAATATACGATTTCTCCGGGATAAAAAACCCGTTGTACTCGGCCGGCTCCTCCGAACGCCTCGCGACGGCCCAAACCGGTGGATAAATTCGCATGGATTCTTGCACAACTTGTTTCAAATAGGGCATTTGAGCCAGGTCTGCTGCTGTTGCCGGCGTATCCCCAATATTGCTACCGATTTCGTCGTATAGGCGTTGCTCTATTTCAGGATGCTCCGCTAACAAATGGAGTGTCCAGGCTAGCGCATTTGCTGATGTTTCATGACCCGCGAGCATTAACGTGACCACCTCGTCTCGAAGTTGCACTTCATTCATTCCGTGCCCACTATCTTCGTCTTTCGCGCCTAGCAACCTATCTAGGATATCGTTATCGCCGAAACCCTCTTTGCGTCGTTTATCAATTAACGTGTAAACGATTCGATCCAATTTCTTTTTTGCTTTTTTCCATTGGCGATTAGAGTTCACAGGAAGCCACGAGATTAGCGTCAATAGTGCCTTTAATTCTTGCGGACGTAGGTTCACAACTTCTAGAATTTCCGCGACCTCATCGTGATATTCATCGATGTCTGTGCCAAACAGGGTCTTGCCAACAATTTGGTAAGTTAGCCGCAACATTTCTCGATCCATCCACACCGTCTCGCCATCAGGATAATTTTCCCAACGTTCGATGGTTCGCGAAGTTGCCTCATTAATGGCTTGGTCAAAGCTGTTCACATTGCGATTACTGAACACCGGCTGCATGAGTTTTCGTTGTCTGGCCCAATCCGGGCCATCGTTGGAGACCAGACCATTACCCATGATGCTCATGAGCACTTTGTAATCGATTGTTCGTTTTGAATAGTGTTCGTAACCTTTGGATAACACCTGGCGGATCGATTCCGGATGGTTAATTAGGTAGACGTTGAAAAAGCCTTTCCAGCAAACGACATCACCATGCTTCAGAAATAAATCCAACATAAATTTATGCGGTTCAGCCTGAAAACGGCTGGCTTGATAAAATCGCGGAAGTGTTGGAGGCTGATTGCGGGTGAGGCGATGCTCGTGCTCTGTTTTCGCGTCCAAGGTGGTCACCATCTAGCGCTCGAGAAGGCAGAAATTGACTGATGTTGGCATAGTATATCAATCATCAAGTCAGCGAAGATGCGCGGTTGATTTTGTTACTTTTTGGGTGCTAATTTCTGCAACCGGGCGTTTCAAGTCCTGTTTTATAATCTGCTTGCTTTGACCCGGTTGTGAGGAAACACCGATGGATCTTTATGATGTGATGAGAACAACATTTTCGGCTCGCCAGTTCACCGACGATCCAATTCCAGATGAAGTCCTTTATAGAATTCTCGATAACGCAAGGTTTGCGTCCAGCGGCGCTAACAACCAAGGCTGGCGGGTTATCATCGTGCGTGACGCAGAAAAGCGCCAGGCGCTTGGCGATCTATGCAAACCCGCCTTCAGTTATTACCGCGCACAATTGAAAGCTGGAGAAGTCCCGTTCAACACTGTTACGCCAACTCAGGTAGACCGCGCCGAAGGAGAACTGGAACCCCATGGTTATCCGTTGCTGGATAATTTTCATGACCCTAAAAAGTTGCCGGTGCTATTGGTTGTTGCGCTTGATTTGAGTTTGGTGACCGCGTTCGATGCGCATCTTCCACGCATTGGCGTGATTAGTGGCGCCTCAATTTATCCGTTTGTTTGGAATATTTTATTGTCCGCGCGTAACGAAGGGTTTGGCGGCGTTTTGACCACGTTCTTGAGCGATAAAGAAGTGGAAGCACAGCGCTTACTCGGTATCCCAAAGCACTTTGCCGTGGCCGCCATGCTACCCATCGGTAAACCCGTTAAACAACTTACCAAGCTATCTCGCCGGTCGGTTGAATCATTTGCAACAATTGATAGCTTCAACGGCGAGGTTTTCGCACCAAAATAGTGATTTCGCTTCCCAGCCGTCCTGACTTCGGCAGGCGAGTCAGTTAAAATAGACGCTCTTCGAGCGCACGGTAGCAGCTTGGCAAGTGGTCCCCTGCCGACTATAGAGCATGGCTAACTGCCTCGACGTCGCTTGTTCCAAGCGGTAGACATGGTCTTAATTAAACCCGTCGTAACAACATATTCCTGTCGACCTGACTCGAGTAAGTCATTGAGATTTCGTATCTGGAGAAATAGTGCATGAAAATTGCGATCCCCCGCGAGGTTCACCCGCATGAATCACGTGTCGCAGTCACACCTGAGGTTGTCACACAATTACTAAAACTGGGCTTCGAAGTTCAAATAGAAACCGGCGCTGGAGAAAAAGCCAGTTTTAACGACGAAAGTTATACCGCGGCCGGTGCCGAGATTATCTCCGACACCAATCAGTTGTGGCAGAACGCCAATATCATCATGAAGGTTCGCGCACCGGAAACTCATCCCGTGCTCGATATCGATGAAAGCGAATTACTTACTGCTGGGCAAACCTTAATTTCTTTCATTTGGCCCGCGCAAAACGACGCGCTCATGGAAAAGCTTGCGGCCAAAAACGTCACCGTGTTGGCGATGGATAGTGTCCCCCGTATTTCCCGTGCGCAAAAATTGGATGCTCTTAGCTCAATGGCCAACATTGGCGGTTACAGAGCGGTCATTGAATCGGCAAATCACTTTGGTCGATTCTTTACCGGGCAAATCACGGCGGCCGGCAAAGTACCACCAGCAAAGGTGCTAGTGATCGGCGCCGGGGTAGCGGGTCTAGCCGCGATTGGCACGGCAATGAGTTTGGGCGCGGTTGTGCGCGCCTTTGACACGCGTCCCGAAGTCAAAGAGCAAGTGGAGAGCATGGGTGCAGAATTTCTCATGCTCGATTTCGAGGAAGACGGCAGTGGCAGCGGCGGCTATGCAAAGGTAATGAGCGAGGAGTTTATCGCTGCTGAGATGGCCTTATTTTTAGAACAGGCCGCCGAGGTTGACATCATCGTGACTACAGCGCTGATACCCGGCAAACCCGCACCAAAATTAATTACTACGGAAATGGTTAGCGCCATGAAGAGCGGTTCAGTCATCGTGGACATGGCGGCAGAACAAGGCGGCAACTGCGAACTCACCGAGCCAGGCGAAGTCGCTAACGTAAATGGCGTGTCAATCATTGGTTATACGGATTACCCCAGTCGTTTGGCTGCGCAATCGAGTCAACTTTACGGCACGAACTTGCGACATCTGCTAACGGAGTTGTCTCCGGAAAAAAATGGTGAGATCAACGTCAACATGGATGACGAAGTGATTCGCGGCACCACGGTTATCAAGGATGGTTCTATTACCTGGCCGCCACCAGCACCCAAACTATCGGCAACGCCAGCGCCGCAGAAACCAGCGGAAGTCCCTGCGCCAGTTGTAGAAGACAAACCGCGGAGCCAAGTGGGCTCGTTAATCGCCATAGGGATTGGTGCGCTAGCGCTATGGAGTTTGGGCAAAGTCGCGCCCGCCGAATTCATGTCCCATTTCACCGTATTTGTTCTGGCCTGTTTTGTGGGTTACCAAGTTATTTGGAACGTCACGCCCGCGCTGCACACGCCATTAATGTCGGTAACCAACGCCATTAGCGGTATTATCGTGTTGGGGGCGATGTTACAGGTCTCCACCGATTCCTTTTTAATCACCCTACTTGCCGGTATCGCGATTTTGATTGCGTCTATTAATATCGCCGGCGGTTTTTTTGTGACTCAACGCATGCTGCGCATGTTTCAGAAATAGGATCACAGCATGCAAACAGGAACCCTCACGGCAGCTTACATCGCTGCAACCGTTTTATTTATTCTTAGCCTTGGCGGCCTGAGTAACCAAGAGACCGCGCGCCGCGGCAATATCTACGGCATTTGCGGCATGGCGATCGCCATTGTTGCCACGCTGCTCAGTACCTTCGTCACTAATTACGTCGTTTTGATCATTACGATGTTAATTGGTGCGAGCGCCGGACTTTACGTCGCCTCTAAAGTGCAGATGACCGAGATGCCAGAACTGGTAGCAATTCTGCACAGCTTTGTCGGTCTCGCGGCGGTGCTCATTGGTTACGCGAATTACCTAGATCCCGGCCATTCGCTGCATGGCATTGAAAAAACAATCCATGAAGTCGAAATTTACTTAGGGATTTTAATTGGCGCGGTAACGTTTACTGGTTCGGTGATCGCATTTGGCAAACTGCGCGGCCAGATAGACGGCAAACCCGTGCTACTCCCGGCGCGTCACTGGTTAAACTTAGGTCTAGCTGTTGTTTGTTTTTGGCTCGGAAGTGTGTTTGTCGGCAACGAATCTATCAGTGGCGGCGTATGGGCACTCATTTTCATGACGCTGATCGCGTTTGCGTTTGGCGTGCACATGGTCATGGCAATTGGTGGTGCGGACATGCCGGTGGTTGTTTCCATGCTCAATAGCTATTCCGGCTGGGCTGCCGCGGCTACTGGATTCATGTTGTCCAATGATTTGTTGATTGTCACAGGTGCGCTTGTTGGCAGTAGTGGCGCAATTTTGAGTTACATCATGTGTCGCGCCATGAACCGAAATTTCATCAGCGTGATCGCCGGCGGTTTCGGTACGAGCAGTGGCAGCACTTCAGCAAGCGGCGAAGTACAAGGCGAGGTAACCGAAATTTTAGCGCCCGAGACTGCGGAGTTGTTAAGTAGCGCTAACGAGATAGTTATTGTCCCAGGTTATGGCATGGCAGTCGCACATGCGCAAAACGTTGTCTTTGATCTCACGAAACATCTACGCGATCAGGGCAAAAATGTGCGGTTCGCTATTCATCCTGTGGCCGGCAGAATGCCGGGCCACATGAACGTGTTATTAGCGGAAGCGCGAGTCCCTTACGACGTTGTGTTGGAAATGGACGAAATTAACGACGATTTCCCAGACACCGATGTTGCCATTGTGATTGGCGCCAATGATATTGTGAATCCGGCCGCGCAAAATGAGCCTAATAGTCCTATCGCCGGTATGCCGGTGCTTGAAGTTTGGAAAGCGAATACTTGTATTGTGCTCAAGCGTTCAATGGCAACGGGTTACGCAGGCGTCGATAATCCGCTGTTTTTACGCGAGAACACTCGCATGCTTTTTGGTGACGCAAAAGATTCTTTAAGCAATGTGCTAAAAGAGTTGGGTTAGCGATAAGGATTCGGTTAACAGCGAAGCACTTCCAGCATCGATTTGAGCGTGGCCGCATCGTTATCATTATTCACCGGAATACTAAATTCAACGTTGGTCACTAAATCGCCGTAGCGTGCTTTCAGCTTTTCGGCTATCTCATCGTACATCCCGACCGTTGCGTACAGATTAAGGATGTCATCGTCTATAAACTGTGGCATCTCCTCCCAGCGTTGCGTCTTCGATAAATGCTTAAGCTCATCAGCAAGCTCTCCTAAACCGTGCAGCTCAAACGCTGCTCGGTAAGCCGGTGTAGATGCATAAAACGCGACTCGCGCTCGAATATCTTTGACCTTTGCGACAAAGGTTTCCTCGTCTGGTGCGGTAGCAATTAGCGGTTTAATGCTGATTGAAAACGGCGATTGCTCGCGGTTGGTTTTACGTTGTCCACGCTTAATGGCAGGCAGCATGATCTTTTCTATATATTCAGCCGTGCAAACCGGGTGCGGCCGTAACCCATCGGCAACCTCGCCCGCGACTTCACTCATGTATTCATTCACCGCGGCGACATGAACCGGTATATCTGGATGATCGATGGGGCCTGGGTCGAACAAGGGGACGATTAAATTTAATCGGTAGTGCTCTCCCTCGAAATTTAGCGGCGTGCGATCCTGCCAGCTTGTCCACACGGCGCGCACAGCCTGAATATATTCCCGCATCCATGGACCCGGTGGATGCCACCTAAAGCCGAAGCGACGTTCTATATGCCCCCGCACTTGGCTACCTAATCCTAGGGTGAAACGACCTTCAGACAGCTCTTGCAGTTTCCAAGCGCTCATTGCCGTAACGGTAGGGCTGCGTGGAAACGCAATCGCGACAGCCGTCCCCAAACCGAGTGTGCTGGTTGCCTCTGCCGCTAAGCTCATGACCATGTACGGGTCTTCTTTTGTTTCTTCGACCATTAAGGCGTCATACCCCAAGGATTCCACCAGTTTGGCATCTTGGAAAACGCGGCGAATTTGCAAAGCGGTCCCGGGTTCTCGCAAGCCTGGGTCTACCTTACCCAACGGTAGGAGCGTTTCTACTTTCATTTGTAATCCTTTGGACGGCTGAAGACGTATATTTGGCGCATAAAGAGGCAAATTCAACCGAATGCTAGTTGTTTTGGTCAATACCTACGGTATCATTCAACGGTCAGTCTGACACGCGGGCTTAGCGGCCCGAAAATTATTGGAGGGAAAATAAAGTGAAAAAAACGATTAAACCAGTAGCCCTGGCTATTGGCGCTACTTTAACATTGGGTGCAGCTAGCACTGTTACGGCCGTTGATATGGATGCAATGAAAGACAAAGCGGTCGGCATGGCCAAGGACATGGCGAAAGGCATGATGGGCGCCGAGGCCCGCGATATGCAGGGTAATAAAGTGGACATTAACCCAGAGACCGGTTTTACCTACGGTGGTGACGGCATGGCCACCTATGCCGGCGGTAAACTTGCTACCGGTAAAAAAGATCCTACAGTCTGCGGTACGTTCAGCGGCTCAAGCTGCTCGATGCCACACCTTAAGTAAAAAGCCGAATTACGTACGACTCATCAAAGCGTCTGCGCTGCGACTTAGTGTGAACTAAGTTGAGCGCGACGCTTTTTTTTCGCTTAGGATCATACGAATCTCATTACTTCACTTGGAGAAACCGCATGCAAAACCGATCAACTGTTTTAGCCGCCTTACTTGTAGTTGGCGCCACTGGCACGGTTAGTGCGGCCGAGATGAAAGTAAAACCTGGCAAATGGGAGTTCGCGTCTACTACCACGATGGCCATGATGGGCGCACCGCGCACTCACACGATGACCCAATGCATCAATGAGTCCGGCATAACTCCAGAAACGATGATGGAAGAAATGGCGCAGGGCTGTGAATTATTGGATTCGAACACCTCATCTCAAACCATGACGTGGAAAGTTAAATGCGCACAAGAGGGCGGAGAGATGACTGGCGAGGGTCAAGTAGTCTCTGGTGGCGACACCTTAAAAGGCGGTATGAAGATGAATATGTCGTTTAACGGCCAGGCCATGAACATGAGCGTGGAATGGTCTGGAAAGCATATTGGGGCTTGCGAATAAGCATCAGCTAAAGCATTTTTGATTATCGCCACTTAACTACTTGGCGATAATCAAAACGTCACCGGTAGCGATCCGAGCACGCGGAAAAACGATGCCGACCAAGCTACCTGATCTTCAACGACACTCGGGTTGGTAGCGCGACGGGCGAATTCCCCGAGCGCGGAGCGCGCTTCCATCCTTGCCAATTGGTGTCCGAGACAAAAATGTTCACCGCCACCGAAGGCTAAATGTTGGGCATCCCCCCTAGTGATATCGAATTCGTCAGGCTTATCAAATTTTTCGGGATCACGATTGCCTGCGCCTAGCATGAGCCATAACACTGAATCTTTTGGTAAGGTCTTTCCGCCTAGTTCGTAGTCTTCCGTTAGGATTCTCCAATTGAAAAGTATCGGGGCGTCATAACGCAAACATTCCTCCACCGCCTCTTCCACTAGACTTCGATCGGCAGCTAATTTTTCGCGTTGTTCGGGATGGTAAATTAAATTGCGAACGCCGTTGCCAATGAGACCAATGGTTGTTTCGAAGCCGGCAACGAGTAAGCCAATCGCTTGCACTACTAGTTCGTCGCCAGATAAGCGATCCCCGTCTTCCTCCGCGCGAATCAATTCGCTGAGCAAGTCTTCGCCTAGGTTTTTTCTTCGTTCTTCGACCAGTGCTTCGAAGTAGTCGGCCATGCCTTCGCCTGCTTGACGCACCTGCAATTTAACTTCCTCGGGTAAAAACGCCGCGAAAAACGCATTAGTGCGCGCAGCTGTCCATGCGGTGAACTGCAATCGGTCTGCTTCTGGAATACCGATAATACGGCAGATCATTTGGCTTGGTACGTAAAGCGCCAGGTCGTCGATTATGTCCATGCCGCCATCGGCGAGACCTTTCGTCAGTGCATCGTCAACGGCTTGGTCGATTTCGTGCTGCATATTTTCTAAAGCGCGACGGGTGAACGCTTTCACGACGAGACGACGTAATCGCATATGCTCGTCGCCGTCTCTATTGAGCATAAATTCCAAAAAACTCCCACGTCTGTCCAACGGATCAAAATTCGGATTGGTGCCGTCGCTTAGCGTCATACTAGTCGGTGCATGCTTAAACACCTGACCAATATCGTCGTAGCGACAAATTCGCCATGGCCCAATCGGTGTTTGATTCACCGGGTCATTCTCCCGCAAGGTTTTCAAGGCCGGATACGGATTGTCACGAAATTCGGGCGATAGCGGGTTGGCTCCAGACCAATCTTCGTCAGTAAAACTCGCTAGTTGCTCAAGTAAGCTCGGCATTTTGCGTTATTCCAAGTGCTTTTCAAGACGCATCATTTTACCGGAGCCAGGAACACGATGTTGGTCAAGATTTCGCTGCTTGCACGCGTGCTAAAATAGAGATAAGCCCACGGTTTACGAAGAGAAAAACGATGAGTGCGGTAAATCCACAAACTAAAGATAATGCCGAAGAACTTGAATTACTTCGCGATAGTGCTGCGAGTTTTTGTCAGCGCGAAGGCGCGATCGACCGGATAAAAACGTTACGCGAATCATCTCTTGGTTTCGACCAAACACTATTCGAGCAATTTGGAGAATTAGGTTGGCTAGCAATCTTGCTCGACGAGGATGCCGGCGGTTTGGGCTTGGATATTGATGCGTTCGGCGCAGTTGTAGAACAAACGGGACGCCAAGCTATGGCAGAGCCGTTGCTCGAAGTTGGCGCACTGAGTGCATCGGTGATTAACGGTTTGTACAAAAGTAACAACTTCGCAAAACGCTTAGCCGCGGAAATTGCGAGCGCCGAGAGCATCGTAATCACGGCCGCTGAAGATTTTCGCGACGGCGGTGTAGATAAGTTACCGGCGGCGAGCTTAGTGGACAACAACATAGAAATTTCCGGGCGAGTTACTGCGATTCCGCATGCAGACCAAGCAGATCATTTGCTAATCCCTGTTCGTTACTCTGAAGATTTCGCTATTGTCGCTGTGTCAAGAAATACCGCTGGCGTAGCTATGGAAGTTCGCGATCTAGCTGACGGCACGACTCACGCTCACGTCACGCTGAGCGAAGTAAACGTTCCCCAAGAACAACTCATTGGCGTTGGGAAAGACGCGCATCATATTTTTGCTTTTGCGGTGGAAACTTATCAACTGGCAGCAGCTAGCTATTTGCTGGGACTGATGAACGAGTGCTTTGACACCACCATGGAATATCTGCGTACGCGAGTACAATTTGACCAAGCAATTGGCGCTTTTCAGGCACTCCAACACCGCGCCGTTGATCTTTTTGTGCAAAAGAAACTGTCGTCGTCGGTGGTTGAACAAACCATGCTCGCGGCGCTGGAAACTAAAAATCTTGGCGACCTTCGCTTACTCGCCAGCCGTGCGCAAAACCGCGCTATTGAGGCCGCTACATTAATCACGCGGGAAGCAATTCAAATGCACGGTGCTATCGGCTTTACTTATGAATGCAATATCGGCCACTACTGTAACCGCGCTATCGTGCTCGCGGCCAGAATGGGGAACAGTGCCTGGCATAGACGACGCATTGAAGCGCTTGGTGCCGATTTTGAAGCCAACGAGCAAACGCTTGATATCACCAAAGTGAACAATGTAACTCCAGATGACTGGAATGAAATCAGCGATGAGGACTTTCGAACAGTTGTTCGCGATTGGTTTGAAGAAGAATATCCAGAAGAAATGCGTTATCCCCCAAAACGCTTTCGCTGGGCTGAGATAAAAGACTGGTATCTAAAGCTTTCCGAAAAAGGCTGGGTGGCACCGGCCTGGCCGCGCGAGCACGGCGGCATGGGTCTATCGCCAAGCAAAATGCTGATCTTCATTGAAGAGCAAGAACGTTGGGGAATCGGCCGCGCACCCGATATGGGTATCTTAATGATCGGGCCGTTGCTGATTAAACACGGGACACCAGAACAGCAAGCGCACTATTTACCGAAAATTTTGGCCGGCGAAGACGTGTGGTGCCAAGGATATTCGGAGCCTAATGCCGGTTCTGATCTGGCAAGCTTAAAAACTTCTGCAGTATCTGACGGCGACGATTTCATTGTTAACGGTCAGAAGACTTGGACGACTCTCGCCCAAGACGCCACACATATGTTCCTACTCGTTCGAACCAGCACCGAGGGGCGCAAACAAACTGGCATTAGTTTCTTGTTGGTTGATTTCAACACGCCGGGCATTACCGTGCGCCCCATAAAGAATCTGGCGGGCGATGAAGAATTTTGCGAGGTGTTTTTCGATAACGTTCGCGTACCGAAGGAAAATATCGTCGGAGAACTAGACGCTGGCTGGTCGATCGCGAAAGCGCTGTTGAGTTTCGAACGCCTATTTATTGGCAGTCCCAAATACTCGCAATACACCTTGCAGCGTCTTGATGAGGTGATCGCTGAACGCAGCTTGGATCGTGATCAAGGATTCATGGACCGGTGTACCGTGCTTCGTGCCGATGTACTCGACCTTGAGTCTTGTTTTATGACCTATGCCGAGATCGTCCGCAGCGGCGGCACCTTGGGCCCCGACGTCTCAATGCTAAAGATTTGGGCAACCGAAACCTTTCAACGTTTGACCGAATTGCTCATCGAAGCAAGCGGAGAAAAGGGTGGTGAACTCGGCCCTATATCGTTTGGTGAAGCAAAAGCGAATACGCTGGGTCAATTCTATAACGCTAGACCTGCGACGATTTACGGCGGCAGCAACGAGATTCAGCGCAATATCGTATCGAAGCACGTACTAGGCTTGCCATAGTCGCCACGTGCCTATTCGACCAATTGAATGTCGAGTTGCAAGGTGAAGAACGGACGCCGACGTTCTTTGTCGCAGACTGCGCGACCTACGACTCGTCCGTCCGGTGATTGATACTGCCAACTTCCCTCTCCACCAGCGTAAGCGGTCGGCAAACCTTTGCTAAGTCGTTCCGTAACAATTTCTAAGCCGTCGTTGCAATCACTTAAAGACTTATAGGCGCGAACCGCTTCGACTCGCAGTACGACTTTATCGGCGCTTCTGACAGTGACTTTGGTATCGTATAAAGCCGCGGCGAGTTCTTTGTAGATAACAGGTATCCGCATGGTATACGTTTCGCCCGCGTTCTCTGGCGTACCGTAATCATAAGAATGTGCAATGGCATCACCTGGCGACCCGCCAAAATTCAACGTTAAAGTCGAATTCTCTGCGGCGAATAATAAATTCGGAATAAGTATGCAGAAAAAGAACCATATTCTGAAAGCTAAAATCTTACGAGATTTCATAGGGTCTGTTCGGAAAATATCTAGGTACTATTGTAGCAGGCTCGCTATCGACCAAGCGTCGATAAAGAATTATTGAGCACGAATCACTGCTCGGGTTAGTATCAGCAAAAAGAGGAAAATCATGGCAACAATACATACGATAGAAGGCGGCGGCGGTCTCAAACTGCATGTCCGTGAATGGGGAGACGCTAGTGCGCCGGCAATATTGTTTATCCATGGCTGGTCGCAAAACCATTTATGCTGGACAAAGCAGTTTGATAGCAATCTAACCGACCAATTCCGCATCGTTGCCTTAGATTTACGCGGTCACGGGCAATCCGAGTCCCCACACGCCGTTGAGCACTATAACAATTCGCAACTTTGGGCCGATGACATCAAAGCAATCATCGATGGATTAGCACTGTCAAAGACCGTCTTATGCGGTTGGTCTTACGGTGGCCTTGTAATCGCTGATTATGTGCGAATCCACGGCACGGACAATATTGGCGCGATTAATTTCGTCGGGGCGGCTCCCGCACTGAATGAAAATGCGCTCGGTACCTATATCGGCCCTGGTTTTTACGAAAACTTTGAGGCTTGCACGAATCCTGACTTGGCAATAAGCCTGCCCGGGATCGCCAAATTTGTGCGTGACTGCTTTGAGATCGCACCGACCCAAGCTGAATTCGAAATCCTACTAGGGTTTAACGCTGTTGTGACGCCTGACGTCCGGGCTAATTTGGCGGCTCGTGACTTGGATAATTCGGATCTGTTCGGCGACATCGATGTACCGGTTTTAGTTTCACACGGTCGCGAGGATCGGGTAGTTCTACCTAGTTCGGGTGAGTTGTTCTTTGAATCCTGCCCAAAATCAACGGTTTGTTGGCACGATGGCGTGGGACACGCGCCTTTTTTCGAAGATCCAGAGACTTATAACAACGCCATCGCAAATCTCGCTACGGGGCTATAGTCAAAAGGGATATCGGCTCCGCTCGCCTCGAAGGCGAAGCCAAAGCTAGCGCAATCAAATAGTAACTAGGGCATTGGCCACGGCGAATATCTCCTTCGGAGGAGAGACCGAAAAAGGGAATGGCGAGAAGTTAATTTAATTTTACCAAATGTGACTTTTTGCCGGTTTTCCTTTTACCGATCTAGGCTAGCATTACTACTACACAACAACGCAGTGAAACGGTATCAAGACCACTAAGAATGGTCGGGGGGCCCGTTTCAATATGAGCCTGGAGCAACACAGCAATGGCTTTCGCCATCGAAAAGATTACTGATTTATACGGCACTAACAAAGTTGAGCACATCGAGCTACGGGAGTTTCACGCGCCGGGACCGAGTGCTAGACAACAAAGAGATGAAAGACGCATCTCCAACCGCACCTCAGCGCATAACATTAAAGTTAGCCGAGTCGTGAAAAAGGATATTTTTCGAATTTGGCAACACGTTAAGAATATTCCCTGCG